>NZ_JABXWD010000322.1 GCF_019173545.1 Candidatus Magnetobacterium casense
GGGGCGGCTCCGCTTCTTTGTCGCTCCAGGACGCTCCTGGCCCCCTTCAGAACCCCCCGCAAGGGGACCAGTCCCCCACTGAGCCGGGGGTCGCTGACCCCTTGACCCCATTATACCTTGTTTACACCCGAATTTTGCGCCTAATACTTAACTATATTAGCAGAAGGCTTTTTTATATTTCAAGTAATGCCTCTGTAACGTATCTGTAACGGGTACCATGTTAATCTAAAATCAAGCTGATAGTTGAGGTTGGCTTGGATGGTAAAACGCTGACTGGTTCTTTGAATCTTAGGTGTTTACGATACATCACTGTATGGAGGGTATAGTATGGAAGGAGTATATGTAGGGGAGTTTAGAGATAACATGGCTGATGGGCATGGAATATTGATGTCGTCCAGGGGGATTGTTTATATAGGTCAGTTTAAGGATGGCAACGTTATTGGAGATGGTCATTTGATTTTTACTAACAGGGGGTCAGATAAGACTGACAATGTTGTTAAGTTAAGAGACATTCCAAATAATATGGCAGGAACAGACTACTTTGTCGTTATGGACATAGTGTTGTTTGTTGCTACTTTGATAATGTTTTGCATCATGTTTTTTAAGTGTATGGCATGTTTTGTATAGGATGTGCGTTTAGAACGTAAAACGTTGACTGATTCTTTGAATGAGGCGTTTACGATGTGTCACTATATGGAGGATTTACCATGAAAAGAGTTTGGATGAGTGTGTCAATGAGTTTTGCCTTGATGTTCCTTTTGGCGGGAGTATCGTTTGGGGCATCAATCACGGGAGAGGTAATGTTTATTAACAAGGAAAATGGAGCGTTTTCGGTAAAAAGCAAAGATGTCGAACTGAGCTTTAACACCAGCACCTCGATGATCAGGGACTTTAATGCAGGCGATGTTGTTAATGTGGATTATGCCATTGAAAGTGACCATACGAAGGTGCTCTCCGTATCGGCCAACATTATCACAAGGTATATCCGTTCCTTCACTTCCGACGAGTTAGGGAGAAAAAGCGACATGAGACAAATCTATGGACAGGTTGTGTCAGTGGATGGAGCAAAGGGGTTCCTGGTTGTCAAGGCCGATGGAATTGAGGCACCTTTTAAATGTCCCAAATCCATGTTATCCGGCGTTGAGGTTGATAACACGGTAAATGTCAACTATGTCGTAGAAAATGGAAAGGCACGTGTAAGCAATATAAGCGTGAAAAAAGATACCGCTTTGGTCTATTAGGACACTTCTCACCGCAACCTGTACCCAATGGCTGTAGCCCGCCTGATTGGGTGGGCACCGTTGGGAGGGAGTGGTACACGGTTAAAAGGCATGGCCCTGTTCAAGTCAGGGACATGTTTCGCAGGAATGACAGCTACAGCCGTTTTCCAAGTGTGTATATCCTGGCTTGACCAGGAATCCAGGATGCGCAAAAGCATAGTTACCATAGAAACATAAAGAAGATACCATACGATCAACATGCGTTATAAAGCAGACCGTAAGCCGAGTTCTGTGTTATGCGACCATTCGTCTGAGGCGAGCGATATTGCTATCGGCCTTGTGCGGTTGCTACCCGTTTCACCTTGCCGGCGTTCCGGCAACAGAGTGGGCACTCTGCGGTGGGGTGAAACCTATTCAACCTTTCTCCGGACGGGGTTTACCTCTCCCCTGTGTCGCCACAGGGAACAGTAAGCTCTTACCTCACTATTTCACCCTTACCCACGGTGGAAGTGTGGTTTGTGGGCGGTGTATTTTCTGTGGCACTTTCCCTGGGGTCACCCCCGGTTGCCGTTAACAACCGTCCTGCCCTATGGAGCTCGGACTTTCCTCCCCTGCCTTGACAAGGGCAGCCGCATGGTCTGCTTTATAACGCCTGCTGATGTATATGCTCACCCCTTTCGAGTTCTTCCTGTTCCAGTTCTTTGCCGTCGTCATAGTACATGATCCTGCCACACTGGGGACACGTGATTATACGATCGTTTCTCATCACCTCTACAAACAATTGCGGCGGTATGTTCATGTAACACCCAAGACACACCTCCTTGTCTGCCTTGACTACGGCAAGGGAGTTTTTGCGCTGCAACAGATACATGTACTTATCATACACTGGCTTATTCAGGTGCTTTATGAGGTCATCACGTTTTGCGGTGAGTGTTTGCAGCTCTTTTTCGACGATCTGAACTTCTTTTGTGACGGCAGTGCGTTTTTCTTCTATCTTACCTGTCTCTATATTCAACCGATTTTGGGCACTTTTCAGGGCCTTCTCCGTAACATCCGCCCTCTCCATCAGGAGCAGGATTTCGTCCTCTATTGTCCGCTTTTCCCTCTCTACCTGTTCAACTTCCTTCAGACGAGACTGGTACTCTTTGTTGGTTTTTATGTCGTTTGTTTTTTCCTTGAGTTTTTTTATTCTGTCAACTTTCTCTGCAACCAGACGTTCAAATTCGCTGCGTTTCTTTGCCGTTGCATCCAGTTCAGCCTTCAACCGGTCAAAATCGACCTTTGCCTCTTTGTATGATTGGTCAAAGGTGTTTAACTCACGAGGTAGATTCTGTGTCTTGGTCTTGAGTCTGAGTATCTCCGTATCTAAAACCTGAATGTCCTTTAGGAGACTGAGCTCCTTTATCATATGTCTGCCTCCTGTATGCCCCCAAATAATCCTGCCCTTTATGTTATTTGCACACCCTCACCCCCAACTATTACACTGCCAATGAGTCTTAGAAAAATGGGCCCACCAGGACTCGAACCTGGGACCAACCGGTTATGAGCCGGTAGCTCTACCAACTGAGCTATGGGCCCTCACTGCTGCCGCCGACTCCGATACTCCGGTTGCCGACGCTGCAGCGCTTGCATCTATATAGTAACCTCTGCCAGTGCAATAGGTCAAGGGGGGTGGAAAATTTATTTGTAGCTGCCTCAATAGTCTGCCCCTCTGCCCTGCTAAAGTGCATTACCTAAAGATGTTAGCAATTGCCACCTCAAACCCCTCCAGCACCCTTGACCTTACCGTCCCCTCCCCCTCGGCAACGGAAAACAATCCGTACCGGCCACCATCAAGCACAAAGACCTCTATACACTCAAGTTCGGCAAACACGAGCCAATACTCCTCAACCCCATAGTGCTCATATATGTCCTTCTTTGTCACCGTGTCCCTTGCAACAGACCCCCGTGACACCACCTCGACGACCAGGTCGGGTACACCACGTATCCAGTCCTGCGCTATTGACAGGTTCTCCTTCCTGATAAATATGATATCGGGCTGGAGTCTGTTCATGCCCTCTTCAAGGATCACGTCAAGGGGGGCAATATCAACCTCTCCAAATCCCCTCTCTTTTGCATAACTGCCCATTGCATAAGACAACTCAAAGACAACCCGCTGGTGCGCTCTCAATGGACTAGGCCCCATAACTTCCTCCCCGTTTATTATCTCCGTCAAGTCAAAATCCGACTCGTATAGCAATGCACTATTCATCGTAGCATTCCACAGGCTGTTGTTCTCCTCTCTCCGCCCTGCTAAAGCGCACTGCCAAATATTTTGCCAATTGCCACCTCAAACCCCTCCAGCACCCTTGACCTTACCGTCCCCTCCCCTTCGGCAACGGAAAACAACCCGTACCGGCCACCATCAAGCACAAAGACCTCTACACACTCAAGGTCGGCAAACACGAGCCAATACTCCTCAACCCCATAGCGCTCGTATACCTCTTTTTTTGTCACCGTGTCCCTTGCAACAGACCCCTTTGACACCACCTCGACGACCAGGTCGGGTACACCACGTATCCAGTCCTGCGCTATTGACAGGTTCTCCTTCCTGATAAATATGATATCGGGCTGGAGCCTGTTCATGCCCTCTTCAAATATCACGTCAAGCGGAGAGATGTTGGCC
>NZ_JABXWD010000323.1 GCF_019173545.1 Candidatus Magnetobacterium casense
AGGATGGAACTATAAAGATATATTTGGTTTACTATACACGTGAATGATTGGTCTGCACTGTCCTTGCAGTTTGGCAAACTGTTGCTGGCTGCCGTGTTGGGAGGCATTATTGGCTTTGAGCGGGAATCGCATGGGCAGGCTGCGGGGTTTCGTACCTACCTGGTGGTTTCAACGGGGGCATGTCTGATGATGCTTCTTTCGCTTCAGATTGAGGCGATATACCACAGCTTTGACGTCAGCCATTCGGTGGTTAGGCTTGACCCGGGGCGAATTGCCTCCTATGCAATTGCCGGCATGGGGTTTCTTGGCTCCGGGGCGATTATCAAGGGGAAGGGGTCGGTGCGTGGGTTGACCACCGCCGCAGGACTCTGGATCGCAACCGGTATCGGTTTGTCCATTGGGGCGGGGCTGATATACCAGACGCTGTTTGCCACATGCGTGATCCTTGTTGCCCTGTATTGGGTACATCCTGTCAGAAGGCTCACTCCACACAGGCTCTACAGCATAGTAACGGTCAAGTTTGCACACGATGAGGATGCCCTAGCCAAACTCAAGACGGTACTTGACGAGTTCCCATCCGTAGTAGTCCAAAGTTATAGTTACGAGTTCGATGTTGCTTCGCAGGTGGCCACATACCGGATACGCATCTACAGCACCAGCGACAAGGATTGGTCTGAGGTCGTAAACAGATTCCTGCTAATCAAGACTGTCAAATGGGTCAGTTGGACGGAGAGCGACGTCCCCTGATGTTGAATATAAATTCGCACACGACTAAATTGACCACAGGCGAACTAACCGTCAAGGCAGACAACGAACTGCTAAAGCTCGCGGGGTTTGGTTCACGTGCAAACGAAAAACGGGGATTTGTCTTTGTCAGCAAGGTGCTTGGCAAACACGTTGCCGTTGCGCCATCCGCAATGGATGCCGCTGCCACGACGTTGGCTGCCCTGGTACGAACGGAACTTGCATCGTCGGGGCCGATTGTAGTCATCGGTTTTGCAGAGACGGCAACTGGTCTGGGAAACTGCATCTATGAACGTCTGGAGACAGAGCAATCGTTTTACATACACACTACACGCTACAAGCTGTCATCACCCATGCTGCTGGAGTTCAGCGAGGAGCACTGCCATGCGCCGTCACACTATCTGTACGCCGTAAGGGATGCAACCCTGGCGGACATCCTGCGCACTGCGGAGACCATCGTCCTGGTAGATGACGAAATAACCACGGGAAACACCATCCGAAACATCGTCCTGCGATTGCGGGAGACCCTGCCACGGGTACAGAGATACGTTGTGGCCTCGTACCTCAATTGGATGCGTGAACCGATAGATGGTATAACATTTGTGAGCCTCATAAGTGGAGAGGTACATTTTAAGAAGGGCAATGTGTCTGTTGCGCACGGCTTTACGTCGGTATGCCGCCACGACGGCTACATGGATGCCGTGGTGCCGCACAACTTTGGACGCTTTGGGGTCAGGAGGATGACCATTGATGGTGGCGCGGTCATTGCTCCGGGGCAGTGGGTGGCAGGGGCAAGGGTGCTGGTTCTTGGAACGGGGGAGTTTATGTATGTGCCATTTTTGTTGGCCAGGTGGCTTGAGCAAAGCGGCGTTGACGTGTATTATCAGTCAACCACGCGCTCGCCGCTCAACGTCGATGGCGACATCAAAAGCGCCATCCGCTTTAAGGATAACTATGGCGAGGACATCGACAACTTCCTATACAACGTAACCCCCGGCATGTACGACGTCATCCTGATATGTTACGAAACCCCAACAATCGCCGACAATCACACCTTGAGCGCCATCCTACGTGGATACGCACCAGAGGTCAGGGAGGTCTTTCTTACATCCCAGGGGACAATTAAGTACATAGACAGAAGTTTTTATATAAACGTTAGGGTTTAGCATTATGGGGTCAAGGGGACTGGGGGGGCGGAGCCGCCCTCCTTTTGATCGGGGCTATTCGGGCTGGAAACCATAATCCATCAATTGTTCAAAGGTATAGGGGCATGTCTCAGGTAATTGCCTGGCGCTAATTCCAGTTTCAGCTTCAAATTCTCGTTTGGCTGCTACGAATCCTTTAGCTATAACGGCTTCTATATTATGTTTTAAGCTAGGACTGTCCCCAAGCAGGTACTTAATTTCGGTTCTTTGGTTACCTATTGTTGCAGTCCAACTTCCACAACGCAGTTTTGGTTGATACTGCCATTTCAGGAGGTGCATTATTAACACCGTCAATCGGCTCAACAGCTCTCGTTTGTTATTTCTGGCCATGCCCTCCAGCTCCTCTACTATATTTTCCATATCTATCTCTGCAAATCTGCCCTGCCGCAACAGGTCGGCATTATGAAACGCCCACTGATAAAAATCAACCTCATAGAGGGCACGAGCCGTAAGCGTGTCGTTAGCTGTTAAGGTATCCATAGTTATTATGATAACATTATCCATGAAATGTGTCAAGGTGGCAAGCATAAGACCCTCCTCAGACCCACTTGACCCCATACTTGCAATGGCTGGTAGTTGAGTTGGGTGTGGGGATGCACATCGTTGGTTGTGTTTTTTTACCATGCTATACATATAAATATTTTGGAATGTGAAGTAAACTTTTCAAAAGTAAATTTATCTTGACAGCATATAAATTTTCAGTTATGATAGAAAAAGGCATTAAATACGGAGGATTTTTGAAGTACTGTACAGGATTACACGGGCGGGCAATGGGCAGTGTCACAATCAACTGTGGGTGTTGGGAGTTAATAACAATAGACACGGTAAAATGCTACAATATTGCAGACACAACAATGGCATAACATGATTTTATTAAACCATACAGGAGGGAAGTAATGATTACATTTAATCGATTTTCGTTTACCAATAAACCGACATTGGTTATTGTTAATTTGGTGTTAATCACTATAATCGGAGGGATGTGCCTTGTGTGCCCCGTCCACGCTTTTGCGAAGTATGACTTTGACGGCGATGGCAAGAGCGACATCTTGTGGCAAAATATACTAACAGGTGATGTTGGCATATGGCTAATGAACGGTGCAAGGTACTTATCGCTTGGTTCACCCGGTAAGACAGAATATTACTGGCAGGTTGTAGGTGTGGGTGACTTTAACGGTGATGGCAAATCAGATATCTTGTTTCAGAACTATTCAAGCGATGAAATTGCTATTTGGTTAATGAACGGTACAAAGTTTTCTTCATATGGTTCACCTGGTAAGACAGATTATAAATGGCAGGTTGCAGGTGTAGGTGATTTTAACGGTGATGGCAAGAGCGACATACTATGGCAGAACACCTCAACTGATGAGTTTGTTATATGGTTAATAAATGGTACAAATTATACTTCAATTAGCCCGCCTGGTATGGTAGGTGGTGTTTGGCAGGTTGCAGGTGTAGGTGATTTTAACGGTGATGGCAAGGGCGACATTCTTTGGCAAAATGTCTCAACCAGTGAAATAACTATATGGTTAATGAACGGTACACATCATACTTCAACCAGTTCACTTGGTGAAACAGGTGGTGGTTGGCGGAGCATGGGTGTAGGTGACTATAACGGTGATGGCAAATCAGACATCTTGTTTCAAGATTATACAACTGGCCAGATTGCGATTTGGTTGATGAACGGTTCGAGTCGTCTTTTGTATGATTCACCTGATACTGTGTATGACCCGTACTGGGAAATGTTTTTTTAAGGAGGAATAATCATGTATAGAAAAACAATAAATGTTTTAACTATGGTTTCGCACTTTCTGGATTCCTGCTTTCGCAGGAATGACATATAACAGCCAAAATCGCCACTTACTGTCATTCCCGTGAAAACGGGAATCCATTTTCAAGAAC
>NZ_JABXWD010000324.1 GCF_019173545.1 Candidatus Magnetobacterium casense
GCCACATTTCAATCAGAGTGCCGTGGCATGATGCGGGTTGGAAAGGTGTTGTATGCCTCGCCCCCCAACTCAACGGTTCCTGCGCCAAGTTAAAGTTGATTGCCGATCAAAAAAAGGTTGAGGACGAATTGCGCATTGCCGGGCAGAGTCTGGATAAGCTTCCTCGTGAGCAGTGGCCCTGCTGCGTCAACGAACACGCAACTTTCATGGCACCGTTTGCATTGGATTTTGTCAGAAAGCATGCCCTTGCCACAATAAATCCACAGGTTTTCGGCCACTTGATAGAAACGCCGCAACACTGTCCAGCTTATTCCGCAGGTGTCGTTCCATACAAGTGGATGATGAAGGATAATTATCCGAATTTGGAAGGATTGGAACTTGATGTCGGCGTGTCGCGTGAGCCAGATATGGGTTATAAAAGCACGTGGTTTAATAACCCAAGCAACCAAAAGGCACTGCTTGATGGTTTTGCAGGTCATCTGCGTTGTGAGGATTCCCTTTGCCTCTTCTACGCCAAGCATCTGCCATTCGTTGAGGGTACCGGGCGCATACTCATCGGAGTAGGCCGCATCAAAAAAATCGATCATCTGGTTGAGTATCAGAGTAACGGCAATGGTATGGGCAGCATGGTATGGGAGCGTCCCATTCAACATTCTATCCGGCCCAACGGGAAAGACGGCTTTTTGATGCCCTATGACCAACTCCTGAAACAGGCCAAGAACGATCCGTCGATTGACTGCGAAAACTACGCTGCCAGAGCCCCTTCGGAGCACTGGGACGAATTTTCCTATGGTAGCGAACTGGTCACCCACGACGGTGCCATCGCTGCCTTGCTGTCAATGGATGCGGTTCTTAGTCGCATGGAACTTGATCTCGGCATCCCAACCGCCGACCAGAGGCAGTGGCTGCATGACGAATTGGTGCGCCTTTGGAAGGTGCGCGGCCCATCCCCTGGCCTCGGTGCCGTACTCAGAGCCTTTGGTCTCTCTCGCGGTGTGTTCGTTGCGCACGCTTTACAAAACCGTGTGGGAGAGAATGCCGACCCATGGCCTGAGGTCGATGCTGCATTCCGTAACCCGACCAATATGCTGCCCAAAGAATTGAGCCGCGACATCAAAGAACTGGCTCCGACATGGATACACCTTCCTGATCAACGCCGCCAATTCTTGCGACTGTTGAGTCGCTTTGATCTGACCGTTGATCAAGCCAAAAATCTCTACGAAGAAACCTCTCGCTGCAAGCGTGGCTGGGGCGGAACGGATCTGGAACTGCTTAAAAATCCCTATTGCATCTATGAGTTCAGCCGTCACGATCCAGAAGGCATCCAGTTGCTGACCGTGGACCGTGGTCTCTTTCCAGATGATGCCGTACGCAATCTGCATCCCCTGGATAAACCTTCCAGACTTGATTCCGCAGTGGATGTTCGGCGTGTACGTGCTTTTACCATTGCCACGCTGGAATATGCATCGACCGTTGGCCACACACTCTACTTTACGGGTGATCTTGCCGATGCCATCCGCGACCACGGAGTGCGACCGGAATGCCCGGTAACATCTGATATCCTTTCCGCCAGTCAGAACGAGATGGCACCTGAGGTGCTATTGCTCACGATGGATGGAAGGTCTGCTCTGCAACTCAGCCGTTACCGCAAAATCTCCGAACTTGTCGAGAAACACATCTTGGGTCGGGTGAAAGCTCCTCGTCATATTGTCTCTTGTGACTGGGCGAAGCTGTTGCTCGACATATTTAGCACGGCCAGCGACCAGGAAGAACAGCGGGCACAGGCCGAAAAAGCCAAAGCACTTGCAGAGCTCGCCGAATCACGGTTTTCCGCGCTGGTAGGCTCTGCGGGCACGGGAAAAACCTCTGTGCTTGGCATTCTGTGTGCTCAAACTGAGATCAAACAAGACGGCATCTTGTTGCTTGCCCCAACGGGTAAGGCGCGTGTGCGTATGCAGCAACTGGCCGGTGAAGCCGGAGCCCATGCAAAAACGATTGCCCAGTTTCTGAATGCATACAGTCGGTACAACGTCCATTCAGGACGCTATCATCTAAGCGAACACCCAAAAGCCTCTGGATTTGGTACCGTGATTGTGGACGAGTCATCCATGCTTACCGAGGATATGCTGGGGGCTTTGCTTGACGCACTCCAGGGGGTCAAACGACTCATCCTGGTGGGTGACCCGGCACAATTGCCACCGATTGGTGCCGGTCGACCTTTTGTGGACATTGTGGCCGCTCTGCGTCCCAAAGAGCACGAGTCTCTTTTTCCGCGTGTCACATCGGGTTATGCCGAACTGACCATTGAACGTCGACAAGTGGGTTCTGATCGTCCAGACCTGCGTCTGGCCCGTTGGTTCAGCTCGACTCCTCCATCAGCAGGCGATGACGACATCTTTTCCATCGGCGACTGTGAACATCCGGCGATTCGTTTTGTGGAGTGGAGAAATTCTGACGATTTTCAGGAGAAACTGCTATCTGTGCTGGTTGAGGAGTTGAGTCTCACCGATGCCAGAGACATGCGCGGTTTTAATTGTGCCATGGGAGCAACAAAAAGCGGTGCGTATGACTATTTCAATGTCACCCGCAACGGCAATTCCGGTGCCGTCCAGGCAGTGGATGCCTGGCAGATCCTGAGCCCAATTCATGGAATGCCCTTCGGTGTCAGCGATATCAACCGCCAAATCCACGAACGCTTCCGCGCAGACATTCTGGAACTGGCATTAAAACAGCGGTTTCGCTCCATCCCGAAACCACTTGGCACAGACCGGGTTCTCTACGGTGACAAGGTCATCAACCTTGGCAACCACCGACGAGACGGCAGAAAAGTTTATCCCCAGGAAGGTGCGCTCGGATATTTGTCCAACGGTGAAATTGGCGTAGTTGTCGGTCTATGGAAAACAAATAGCTACCCGAAGATTCTAAAGGTCGAATTTTCCTCACAGGTTGGTTATACCTATGATTTTCATGACAGTGAATTTGGCGAAGAAAGAGACTCTCTCCTTGAACTCGCCTACGCCCTTACCGTACACAAATCGCAGGGCAGTCAATTTGCCCTCGTCATCCTTGTCCTGCCGGAGGGACACCCGATCATCTCCCGCGAGATGATATACACCGCACTGACCCGCCATCAAAATCGTGTGGTCATCATGCACCAGGGACCGCGCAGTCTGCTGAAAGAGTTTGCCACACCGCACCGTAGCGAGACGGCACGCCGCCGAACCAATCTGCTTTCACCCTGCAAGATGCTGGAATTCCCGCAGACAAAGGGCAGCCTTTTTCTGCAAGCGGGACTGATTCATCGCACCAGCAAGGGAGTGGCCGTTCGCTCCAAGTCCGAGTTGCTGATTGCCGAGGCGTTTATCTCTGCTGATGTTTCTTTCGAGTATGAAAAACCGCTGACCCTGGGAGGCATAACCCGTTATCCCGATTTTACCATCGAAAATGAAATCACTGGCCGCATTGTCTATTGGGAGCATCTGGGCATGCTGGACCGCAGGGAGTATCGTGAAAGTTGGGAGAAGAAGCTGGCCTGGTATCATGCCAACGGAATAGATCTTGTCGGTGAAGGGACAAAGGATTCCCCTGTGCTAGTCACGACAGACGAATCTGCCGAGCATGGATTTGATATGGAGCAGGTCAACCAACTCATAAAAGAGGTGTGCGGTGGCTGAACGTATTGCAATCGCTGATCTTAAGCCTTACCCGGAATATAAAACATCGGGATCTTGCTGGTTAAATGATATTCCAAAACACTGGGAAATTCGAAGCTTTCGCACAATCGCTCGAAAATATAATGAACGCAATCGTCCTGACCTTCCATTGTTGTCCGTTGCCCGTGAGAAAGGTG
>NZ_JABXWD010000325.1 GCF_019173545.1 Candidatus Magnetobacterium casense
CCACCGGTTGCATCCATGCGTGTAGGGGAGGTTGCTGATATCCGCTGGCGAGATCGTGGATGGCGATGGTTGCGTCCGTGCGTGTAGGGGAGGTTTGGTTGTGCTATGACTATCGAGATCCTGTATTGCGACATGTGTGGCGGCGTCGACGACGCTAAGCGCGTTGCTGCCGAGATTCATAAATATCTTGGCGTCGAGTCTACGCTTACGGACGTCGGCCGCGGTCGTTTTGAGGTTAAGGCCAACGGCGCCATGGTATTTTCCAAAACGGTCGAGGGTCGTTTTCCACGTAAACGAGAGATCGTGAGCCGCCTTAAAAAACAGTTTCGGTAGCGGGGGGATTTGCGTGGCCGAGTCATTTCCGAAAGCCTTGTATTGGCAGAACATGCGACGTCTGTCCAAGCTGAGCCGGCAGCACCGTCGGCGTAATGCGAAGAAGTGGATGCCGGTGATTCGTGAAGTCTGTCGCAGGATGGGAGTTACAATTCGAAAGGTGGACCACGGCTTCCAGTTTATTCGGGATGAGTACATCATAAACTGGAGTCCGTCCACCAATCGTGTCAGCATTCAGTATCGCATGTCCGGTCACGACCGGTCGATACCGTTTAATAAGGATGGCAAGCCTGGCAAACCGCGTATTTTGATTGCCTTAGAGGAGCTGGTGGAGATTGTACGCAATGAAGATCGACCGCGAGATAAGACGTCGTAGCGCCAGGGCTGCTGAATTCAGGCTGCTGGTGGCGGGTGTTGACAGGGCTTTGGAGATGCTCAACTACATCGAGGAGATTGGAGATCGGACCCATCAGGCAGTCCCAGCGGCCGTGAAAACTGCTCGCTGGCAGAGAGGTCAGGTGGTACGATGGATTCTGGAGTTTGATACTCGTAAGCGTGAGTGTGCCCGCATGCAGCGTAGGCTGATTGTGGGATTGGAGCGTTTCAAAAACTTTCTTTGTGGAGGTGATTGTCATGCGTAGAGCCGATTTTCTGGCGTTCATTTTTGCTGGCCTGGGAGCGTTGTTTTGGCTGGGTTGCGACGGTACGAAGATTGCCGAGACACCGGAACAGCGTAAGGAGGTAGCCACGCAGGCAGGCATGGCAGCTGCCTTGCTTTATCTGGCGATCGATAAGCCGGAGGCTGACAAGGCCGAGGCCATTGCCGCCGTCGTAGGTCAGATAAAGGACGCGCTGACCGAATATAAGACAGGTGGCTTTATCACCTCGCTTGACGGCATCAAGGCCGGCATCGACAAGCTCTTCCCTGGTGAGGGCGATGCAATCAAGCGTCTGGCCGCGGGTAAACTGGCCAAGGTCTTGCTTGAGGAACTCGATAACCTTTTTAAGAAGCATCCTGACTGGAAGGAGAAGGGTGCGGAGGTAGCCAGTCTCGTTGCTGCCTTCTGCGCTGGCGCTCAGGAAGGGTTTGAGGGCTATAAGACCCGAACTCTGTAGGGCCAGATTTAAGGTATGACGGGGAGACGGTTGGTGACTAGGCGCCGGGTAACGGGGGCGTGCCTAAGCGACCTCCGCCGTCTCCCCAAATTGAAAGTGTGATGAGGGTCCGTTACCTTGGGCCGCGCTCATGCGCATAGGAGGGGGTTGTGCATATTATTTTCACCAGAGTTGGCCTGGAAGAAATAGGCCCCATCAAAAGAAGTTCAGTTGAGCGTACGAAGAAATATTGCCAACTTTGGTTGAAGTGCTCATCTGCGTTTTATACGGCGCAAACCAAGGCTGCGCCTTTTATGGTGGCCATTCAGTATAGTCCTCGCTATGAGGGTGTTGTACGCAGTTTCACCTGGCCCGAATGGGTTAAGTTAACGACTCATGAACGCATGTTTGAGTTTGTAAATCAAGAGAAGCTGGCAGGGCAGCGCGTTCTCATGAGTCGACTTGATGCTGATGATTCATACTCGGTTAATTTCTTCGAGGCGCTGGAAACGGAGCCTGCTGGACTGTTGCTTCATAAGCGATTCAAACAGTTTAACATGGCGACGGGTGAATTGACGGCGGAGATGCGTCGCAACGCTCCTCATTTTGCTACGCTGATATTTGACCAACTTCCCTCAACATTGGTCTGGGAGGACACTGCTGGCATTGACAACAATCACAAACATTTGGCAAAATTTCCACATCGTGAGTTGGGTGGCTGCTTTTGTCTGGAGCGTGTGACTGGTTTCAACGTAGGAAATTTTTGGAAGCATATTGATTTGGTTAGACGAGGTAAGATCACGGCGGCGACGAATCCGGTTAAGTCTTCCTTGGAGTTGGATCCGAGTTTTGTAGGTTATAGGTGAGCCATAGGCAGCTGCGTATGTTTTACACTTGTATATAACTCCGTTTGATGATAACGTCCGGAATTTCGTAGTGGAGGCTGTTACGTGTTGAATCCACGGTGGAGGTGGTTATGCGTGCGCTTGTGGCTTACTCGTTAAAACAAACTGGTCGTGATCCTGTGTTGTTGACCTTGGCCGAGGAGTTGCGCAAGATTGCAAACGGCAGAGCAGGTTTGCCTATCGAATCAGGCGAGGCTGGTTGGGAAGTTGAGATCTATTGCGTCGAGTCTGATGATATTCCGCCTGTAGATTACGACATGATCGTGCTTGTGGACGCGATTGAATGGTATTTCAGTCACAGGTTTACGTTGCCTGGCAGGCCTTGGGTTTGTTTGCTTAGTCTGCACTTGGAGTCAGTCATTCCGATTTTGCGTGGGGTGTCGTCCGCATTCGATGCCGGCATCAATGCAATTTTCACCAATTCGCCGGCATTCGTTTCGCATATGAGCGCGGCGATTCCGACCTCATTTATTTGGCAGCCTGTTGACCGACGATTCCTCAGTTTGCCTGGGGGAAGTCGCCCCGTTAAATTCGGGACCGTGATTCCCAACGTGATCGACCGCGACTTCTCTCAGGTGTTAATGACGCATGCCTTTTTGAAGTCCAAGGGTTATACAGGGGTGGACGTTTACTTGCCCGAGTCTGAAACCATGCGTCTGCCTGACGAGGCTGGCAATCAGGTAAAGGTGTCTGACGCTAACTTGTTCGATGCTTTTTCTCAGGTTGAATATTACATTCCGGCGCCGCGTATAACTGATCTGCGTGGTGGCATAATTCCGACTGAGTTGATGCAGGCTTTTGCCTCTGGCTGCATCCCGTTGGTCTTTTTCCATCCTCTGCTGAATCCGCTAAAAGATATGGTTTCGCCGTTGTTCACTTCGCTTGAATCCTATAAGGCCTCGGTAGGCCACATTGCGCGAGGCGGCAGCGTCGGTACCGTATCAGTTCAAAACGATATGTTGCCATCTCCACGGCAAGTTGCCGATAGAATCTGGGTTGCATACAAGCGACATGGGAGAATTGGTCAATGACGGGTGTTAAGGTCACAACCTGGCCTAACGCGCGAGCCAAGTGCCGCGTAACGAGGACGTATGTCCTCCCCCTACAAAATGCAGTACCCGTCACACTTTCACCAACTACCGGTTGGAGTCGTACCCATGTGCGTAGGGGAGGTTGGTAGGCAAGCCCTCGTTTTTTCGTGAGGGCGGCGTCGTACCCATGCGCGTAGGGGAGGTTGGAGTACGCATTGGCGATTTTTCAGGACGAGCTTGTCGTACCCATGTGCGTAGGGGAGGTTGGGCGCGTTTGTTTTCCAGCGGGATCAGGGTGTCGTACCCATGTGCGTAGGGGAGGTTGTATTGCTGGCCATCGTTGGCTTTGACGCTGAGTGTCGTACCCATGTGCGTAGGGGAGGTTGGTTGCGTTGACTTGCGTGTGGCGTCGCGTAGGAGGGTTGGTGACGTGCCATTGTCTAAAGGGTTGAGGTTGCCA
>NZ_JABXWD010000326.1 GCF_019173545.1 Candidatus Magnetobacterium casense
AGTTTTTTCGGGTATCAAAATTGCTTGCATACAAGAAAGAAAGGGGCGGCTCCGCCCCCCTTCAGAACCCCCTGCAAGGGGACCAGTCCCCTTGACCCCATTATTTCACGCTCAAATATCATGCCTGAAAAAACCTGCGTCATTTCAGTATACAACTTTCTTTTTTTGTATCGTATGCAATCGAAATGCGCTATAAAATCAATATGGGCAGGCACTTATGCCCTCAGCGTGTCAACGGTACGTATGATCTCCCTGGCTATCATCCGCTCTTCGTCGGCTGCCACGACAAGTATCCTGATGCGCGATGCCTCCGTGGAGATATCAGCGATGTTACCACGCTGGACTTTGGCCATACGATTGCTTTCGGTATCAAGGTTTATACCGAAGCTGTCAAGCCCTTGACATATTCGCGCCCTGATTTCAGAAGAGTTTTCCCCGATGCCCCCTGTAAAGATCAGTATGTCTACCCCGCCTAGTGCCGCCAGATAAGCGCCAATATACTTTCGCACCCTATAACAGAACATCCTCAGGGCTACCTCTGCCTTATCGTTGCCCTCATCGGCGGCCTTTAGTATCTCTCGCATGTCGTTACTGATACCGCTGGTGCCCTTGAGGCCGCTTTCCTTGTTCAGGGTCTTTTCGAGGCTGTCTGCGCTATCCCCGTTTTGCAGGAGATACAGCACAAGGCCCGGGTCGATGTCCCCACACCTCGTTCCCATCACAAGCCCCTCCAACGGGGTCAACCCCATAGAGGTATCAATGCTCCTGCCACGCTCTATGGCACAGACGGATGCCCCATTGCCCAGGTGACACGATATTATCCTGAGATTGCCAACGTGCCGCTTGACAAATACGGATGCCATCAGTGCTACAAAATGGTGGTTGGTGCCGTGAAAGCCATAGCGTCGCACATGCCTTTCCTCGGCCAACTGGTAGGGCAACGCATATGTATATGCCTGATGCGGCATGCTCTGGTGAAATGCGGTGTCAAAGACTGCCACGGAAACGGCACTTGGCAGCAGCTCGGTCATCACCTCTACGCCGGTGAGGTTGTAGGGGTTGTGCAGCGGGGCAAGGGCTACACACTGACGTATGGCATCCTTGACCTCATCGTTTATAACCGCAGAGCCGGAGAACTTGTCTCCACCGTGCACCACCCTGTGACCCACTGCCTGTATTTCGCTGAAATCAGTGATGACGCCAATGGCCTTGCCCGTGAGGACATTGACCATTGACGAAAATGCCTCCCTGATGTCCTTTACGACCTCACTGCGTTGTATCTTGGCAGTTACCGTCTTGAGCCTGTGAGGTGAGTTCTCTGCTCCTATGTTTTCGATCAGACCCTCAAACATGGGTTGGGGGCTTGAGGTGTCAAATAACGAGTACTTCAACGAAGAGCTTCCACAGTTGATGATAAGGAGCTTTACCTGCTTTTTGGCAGATGAGAAGTTGAGGTCGTAGGGGTCGGGGTTATCCGTGAACCGCGACCTGTATCCGGCCCTGGGGGGGATGTTTTGTCCTCTCTGGATTTGTCTTTCAGTCGCCATGCAGGCAATCTTTTTGAGTGTTGAGGGGTTTTGCGCAACAACATGCGAAAATACATCCTTTGGCAGCCTTATAACACTCGTATCCTCTGCGGCAGTAATGTCATCAATTACAGGCTTGTCAAATGTCACAGACAACTCACCTAAGACGTCTCCCGCATTAAGACTGGTGAGAAACAATCGTGCATTTTCCTGATTGATCCCTGATATATCCACCTTGCCTCTATACACAATCCATAAGTATCTGTATAGGTCTCTCGTGCTTATGACCTGTTCAGAGGCCTTATACTCAATAAGCTCAGAGGCCTGAGACAGGTGCATCAACCAATCATCACTTAAATCCGAAAATATCTCTATACCCGACAAAAACTCTATTAAATCATCCATAATTAACACTCCTTAATGATTCCCATACAGGATGATTCCCATACAGGAAAATCGTAACGATTGTATATATTGTACAACAGTGCCTACTGATATAGATAGGCATTAGTCAGTATATTCTATTCCAAGCACATAGCTGAACTATTACGCTGCAAGGATTTAAGCCACCTTTATGCCTGTGTAATATGGCATTGTTGCTGTGCGTGAGCAACGTGACCACGTTTGAATGGAGTGCTACCTAAAATTTACCATGCTTTTTAAAGAGGATACTTTTTTCTCCTCTCTGCTACTCTTTTTTGTTTTTGAGCTTACAGTCATTGTTTTTGACTGGACAACACTTTGGCGCTGGAAGTGCTTCGTCATACTCTCTGTTAAGCAGTTCGAGCAAATCCGGGATGATAGGGTCTACCAGGAAATAACACTTCAGTCGCCCATCCACGTAATAATTAATAACATCGTGGTTTCTGAGCAAAGTCAGATGCTGCGAAATGTTAGGCTGGCTTATTTCAAGGAATTTTTCCAAGTCGCTTACACACTTGACACCCCTTGAAAGCTCTTCTAGTATCTTTACCCTTACAGGGTGGGCAACAACCCTCAGTAACTCTATCTTTTTACCAATACTTTTCATATCTATCCATATCCCTATATCTAATATCCTAATATTATACACTTTTATTTGGCAACAGTTCAGCACCTGTAAAAGTTTCCAATGAAAACATAGAGGGTTTGGCCAGCCATTTAACTAATTCCCTACCCTGTAATAGTTCACCCCCCCAAGAAGTAAGGAAAGAAAGGGGCGGCTCCGCTTCTTTTTCGCTCCAGGTCGCACCTGGCCCCTTCAGAACCCCCCGCAAGGGGAGGGGCGAGGCGCAATCTTGTCGCAGCGGGTCGCACCCGCCCCGGGCACGAAGAAGTCCCCTTGACCCCGTAAAAATGCCATGTATCTTGTATTTAATCCAATCGAAACGTGCTATATACACAACATTTCAATTGTATAGCTGAACTATTACCCTACCCTTAAAAGCTCCATAAATATTTTTCTTGACTTTTCATATCTCTCTGGATATAATAATGTTTATATATTCTAATATTAGAATATAGCAATTAATATATATGGAGGTACAGATGAATATCAAGCTCTATCTTAATGCACCACCAGGCAGGAAGTGTAGCAACATCATAGCCCTTGCCTCTGAGATGAAGGGAAGGTATGGTTTTAGCGTTGAAACAATAACCAGCACGGATTCAAACAAGGGAGGCTCTGGTGAATGTTGTGACGTAACACTGACATTACCTGCCGTATCAATTGATGATGCCGTTGTGTTCCAGGGGCGGGATATTACCGCCGATGAGTTAGAGAAGGAGATATTGAAAAGACTGCAAATACGTTAAAGGCGAAGGTGAAAAAATGGTTGATTACTGGTTATTGGCAACGCTTTTGGGAATAGGAATAGTTGGTGGCTTTGTATCTGGTCTGCTGGGCTTAGGTGGGGCCATAATACTTGTCCCCATGCTTCTTTATTGCCCAACGTGTTTGGGAGTTGGTGTATTAACGATGAAGCAAGTGGCTGGGATAACGATCATTGTTGTTTTTGCTTCTTCTTTATCGGGAGTGCTCGTACACAGAAAAAATCAGTTAGTCTTAAAGAATCTTGTCCTTATAATGGGCATAACGGCGGTTATAGCGGCGTTTTTGGGTGCCGTGTATTCGAGGCATACTACAAGTGATGTCTTGCTGGTTATATTTGCATTTATGGCTGCCTTTGCAGCCGTCAGGTAGCACTCCATTCAAGCGTGGTCATGTTGCTCAAGCATAGTAACAATGCCATATTATGAAGGGATAAAAGTGGCTTAAATCCTGACAACCACGGTTGATTGTGG
>NZ_JABXWD010000327.1 GCF_019173545.1 Candidatus Magnetobacterium casense
GTAAATGAAATAAGTGCTGCGATGTTACTGACGGAGATTGGCAACTGTCATGAGTGTATTTGGAAGCAGTGACAGAATATGCTCATGGGCAGGAATATGCCCTGGCAATAACGAAAGTGCAGGAAAAAAAAGAGTGGTCGGACGTGCAAAGGAGGGCGGCTCCGCCCCCTCCTCAGACCTCCCCTGCAAGGGGTCATGGACCCCTTGACCCCTTTATACAGATACGATACCAAATCATCATTAAAAGTCATTTTTATTCGTCAACGACCTTGTCCTGGTTTCTGATAAACCATGTGGGGTCTGTGATTATCTTACCCGGGTAGGGTTGCATTTCGTCGGTGCCAAAACGGCTTGCATACTGGGTTGTAAAGCCGTCACAGATAAATCCTGCGGCGCAGAACATACACCTGTCGCTCTGACAAAAGCCGTCACGTTTGACCTTGTTGGCTACGTAGAGGTGATACTCGGCTTCGGATTTAAAGATGCTGCGTATGTGTTCCGGGACGTGGTAGGCGATGTTGCGCGTATCCATGCAGAACCAGCTACAGTAGTCCCACTCGTGGCTGTCGTAGCTGAGTTGGGGGTAGTTGTAGCACTTGTTTTCGTGACCCTTCATGATGCAGAATGGCAAATAACGCACGTTGGCCTCCAGACCTACCTCGTCGCAGTAGTCAAGGGCCTCTTTGAGGTATGGGGTTATTTCGAAGTGTCTTGACTGGAAATCTATATCCATCTTCGTAGACCATTCACCGAAGGGGTTGTAGTTTATGAAGTTTATCACTCTGCCGCCGGCGTTATAGACAAGTTCTGCTATTGTCCTGAGCTGGTGGCGATTGACTGCGGTCATGGTGCAGTTGGCGCGCCACTTCATGTCGATGGCGTGGAGGTTTTCCAGGGCGGTCATGACGTTCTTCCAACTGCCCTTGACCTTGGTCAGGTCATCGTAGGTATCTCCGAGGGCGTGGATGGAGCACAGGAAGTCGTAGACGCCGTATTCTTTGAATTTCAGGGCCTTGTCTTTTTTGGCCAACGCCTGCATGTTGGTAATCAGCGTGGGGGTCAGGCCGATCTCCTTACAGTAGTCCAGGAGTTCAAAGATGTGTGGATAGACGGTTGGCTCGCCGCCTGTGATGTCCACCCAATCGTTGTCGTAGAGCGTTCTGTACTGATGGGCGTCTTTTTTGCATTCTTCAATGGTGTGCCAGTCTTTTGCGGGGGTGTAGGCGTAGTAGCAGAAGACGCATCGGACGTTGCACAGATACCCCACGTAGAGGACGCCGCGTTTGGTGATGCTGCGTTGTCTGGTCTTTGTGAGGTTGGTGGCGGGACGTATAAATGGCGCTGTGGAGGGTAGCGCCTCAGTGTCCGTACTGTCAAGGACGGTTGTCTTTTTGGCATTGCCATTTGCGGAGTCCCTGTAGGAGTCAAAGCCGATTACCTTGCCGTCATCATATTGATCGCCAAGGAGTTGCCCGATGTATTTTCTGATCTCTGCCTCCCGGCCAAGCGGGGTTATCAGTATTGAGTCTATATCTCGGGTGTAGTCTTTCAGGGCATTTGGATGTGCTATGGTACGGCCCATAAATTGCTTCCCTGCGAGGTTCTTATCCACGACCAGCTTTACGGTCTCTCCCAGTACGGGCAGCAGGGATGTGGCAACGGTGCCGGCGCCGTAGATGGCGATGGCCTTTTTACGGAGGCTGTCTCTGAGGAGTGCTGCGGTTTTGGTGATTATTGCCATTTCGGTGTGGACTGTTATTGTTCTGGCCTCTCTAAGGTGAAACCCCGGAAGGTACTGGACACCCGCTGAGAACTTAAATGGTCGTATGTAGTCATCGTTACCATCAGTTGTAAGCGATATGGATTGCACCCGGTATCCCAGGGTCTTCAGGTTCAGACAGAGCGCCTCTTCCGGTGAGGCATGGTCATCAGTGGCCGTAAACCACGATTCTTCGGCGTGCTTACAGACGAGGTCTCTTATGGCGGCAGCATCTGCCAGTATGGCGTCAAAGGGGGCGACGATTATCGCATTGCCGGCATCGCAGGATTCTGCAACGTTCACCATTTGTCTCAACGTCGAAAGACTTGCCTTGTCAATCCCACGCACCCACAACAGGTATGTGAAGGTTTGATGATAGTCCTCAAGGGCTGCGGCCTTCAGCAGTGTCCTTCTGGCTCTGATGGCATCGTCGTCGTGGTGAAAAAAGCAGAAACTCTCAGCGTGAAAGTAGCGGGAGAGTTCCAGATAAAATTCGTGTACTCTCAGGCGTGTCTCTTCGGTGGCATTTTTGTCAAGCACTATGGCAGCGGCTATTTTGATGTCTGAAGGTTGTTTCATATCATTGCCTCGTTATTTTTTTAAGTATTTTTCGAGCCACTTAAGCTCTTGCACGGTGTATAAGCAGGTATTAATAAATTCCTGCCACTTGCGGACAAAAATGCCTCTGTCGCCGGAGTTGTCAGTTGAAGTGTGGGACGTCATACGCTTTATGCTTATATCCAAAGACGTTGCCACCTTTTTACCCATCCTCCAAGCCTGCATACATATGTCGGCGCCACAGAGGCTGCCCCTGTAACCGACGTCAAAGTGTATCTTTTCCGGTTCCGCAATAAAGACAACACAATCCGCAACCATGGGCACATACAGCGGGGATTGCATCCCTGCCGGCAGGTCTGTGATCTGTTCAACGGCGCCGTCAGCGGCAATAACCGCCCCGGCAATCTTCACCTCTGACCCTTCAGCGTACTGCTGACACCCCACCACGAGGACGTCGGAGTTAGCGGCAATATCTCGCAATTGCGCAAGCCAGCGCACATCCTCTATGAGCACGTCGTCAGAGAGCAGCACCAACGGTCGGCCATCGGTCAGCTTCCTGAATCCATCAAGATACTGCCCTCGGTTGAAATCCTCACCGTAGGCGGCATCCACAATAAAAAGTTCCGCCATGGAAAGGTCGGTCTTCTTCAGGTGTTCAATACACCTCCTCGCCCGTGGATGGTTCATGTCCAACGTCTGGAGTACCAGCATCAGTTCCTTCATAATCTCTCACCTATAATAACTGTTTTCATCAACAAACAACAAGTTTATATCGGTCTGATATAATTTTACCTTTAACTTTGTTGAACATCAAGCATTCGCAGAAAGGGGTCAAGGGGTCAGCGACCCCCGGCATAAAAGGGGGCTGGCCCCCTTTCTTTTCTCTTACGGTCAAATGCGATTGCCCTGGTGTGTGCGGTATTGCCGTAGGTTTGGCATTTGGGCTATAATTAAAATATGTAGTTTGCAACCAGAGTATGGATGACGTAACGATAAATGATATGAGGAGCTTTCTACGATGAGGAGTTTTTATTCATATGGTCCGGTCAACTGTCGGAGTCATTTTTGTGTACCTCGCAGGGAGCTGATAGAGAGGTGTGCAGGGCAGTTGATTGGCGACATAGTAGATGAGGGAGGCCGGTATTTTACCATCTGGGCGCCCAGACAGACGGGCAAGACGTGGGTCATGAGACAGGTCAGGGATGACATCCTGGCCGGGTACAAAGACCGCTTTATTGTTGGTACGATGTCCGTTCAGGGGACGGTCTTCAAGGACGATGACGACGTAGATAGCTTTCTTGCAAAGGTCCCTATGCTGATTTGGGAGACTTTTAAACTCAGGATAGATGCTCCTGGGAATTGGGAGTCTTTTAAGAATCTCTTTGATCGTACTGATGGTATATTTAACCGTCCAATTATCCTGTTCATCGATGAGTTTGACAGCTTGCCGCCCAAAGTTATCGATATGCTGGTAAAGATGTTCAGGG
>NZ_JABXWD010000328.1 GCF_019173545.1 Candidatus Magnetobacterium casense
CTGTCATACTGCCCTGACATCCTGTCTATAGCATACACCATTTGCTCCTGCTTTGACAACCACGGTGAGTTCTGTTGCGATCATTCGCTGCGGAGAGGCCTCGGAAATTTTTTTACACATTGTTGAGTAATTTATGCTATACTCTTTTGTAAGAAAAAGATTGTATATTTTTGGTGAAATAGATTTTTTGTATAGCGAGTAAAATCTCGAGGGAATTGATTTGAAAGGAGGCTTATTTTAATGCCAGAAAGCAGCAACATATCATATGACAAAGTTCCAACCGGTATACACATCCTGGTCGTGGAAGACGAGATCGTTATAGCCAGGGATATTGAGTCCAAGCTCAAGAAGATAGGTTATAACGTCCCTGCCATTGCGGCCTCGGGTGAGGAGGCCATTAAGCTGGCAGGTGAGGTTCACCCAACCCTGATACTTATGGATATCATGTTGGAAGGCAAGATGGACGGCGTAGAAGCAGCCGGCCAGATAGACAAACTCTACGGTATCCCGATCATATATCTCACCGCCCACTCAGACCTTGACACCCTGCACAGGGCGAAGATAACCGAACCGTTTGGTTATATCCTCAAACCCTTCTCACAGCGTGACTTGCTGGTTACCATCGGTATGGCCCTGTACAAGCACAGAATGGAGGCCAAGCAGAAGATTGTAAACACCGTCCTGCGGGTATTCCTCGAACCCATAGACCTCAACGCCAAACTGGAAAAGACACTGAAACTACTGGTGTCTATCCCTCGCCTGTTTCTCCAGACCAAGGGTACCATCTACCTAGTCGATAACGATAGACCTGACATGCTTGTTGTAAAGGCAGCACTAGGCACACCCGTATGTACGACCGTCCCCTTCGGACAGTGTCTATGCGGACATGCCGCATCGGATAATAGCATAATCTTCGCCGACAGAATCGACAAACGTCACGAACTCCACCAGGATGGTATGCCACACGGACACTACTGCGCCCCCATCAGGGCAAATAACAGGGTCGTCGGTGTTATCAACACATACGTCATGGAAGGTTACAAGAGGGATGTCTCCGACGAAGCCGTACTGGGTACCGTAGGCGATATTATTGCAAATTACCTGATCGCATCGGGAACTGTCAAATAAAGCAAATTACTTATAGATATACATGTGTATGAAGGGGTCAAACGGGTGTGACCCCTTTGGAAGGGGTGGCTCCGGGTGGGTGCGCTCCGGCCTGAGTACCTGGATTACCAGGTGATGCCCTTGGTTTTCAATATTTCTTGTGCGTAGGTATCCCCAATCTGTGCCCCTTGCTTGAGGGCAGCTATGGCCTTATCCGGGTCTCCTTTCTTGTTCCAGGCCAACCAGAGACCGTAGTACGCCAGAGAATATCGGGGATTAATCTCTACCGACCTGTTGTAATCGGCTATAGCCCTGTCGTAGTCTTTCTTTTTTCTCCAAGCTGTGCCACGAGCGGTGTATGCCTCCGCATAGCGTGGGATTATCTCAATGGCCTTCGTGAAAGCGGCAATGGCCATGTCGTAGTCGCCGTTTTTATGCAACTCAAGACCTCTGTTGTAGAATGTAACCGAATCCTCAGCATAGACACTACCACTATGCGTATTGCCATCCCACGGATATCCCGAGAAGCTGACGATTAAGAAAATCAGTGTACAAACAATTCTCAGATACATACGTTTCCTCCTAAGTTTAACACTCTAAACTCCTTCCGATGGTTTGTTCGGCAATTCCCAGGCATCTTCCCAGCTCACGACCCCGTTTCTGCCGCCTTGCTTGGCCTTGTACAGGGCCTGGTCTGCCCTGAACAGGTGAACATCCTTGTTGTCAACCAGATTGGCAACCATCACGCACACCCCAACACTGACGGTGACATAGCCCGACACCTTTGACATGCGATGCGGTATGGTCTGAGCCTCTATGGCCGCCCTGATACCCTCCGCTACATTTAACGCACCAACCTCATCGGTCTCGGGAAGGATCACAACGAATTCCTCGCCCCCATAGCGTGCCAGAAGGTCCTGCGGACGCTTAAGTACCTGACTTATAGCATGTGCAACCCGTTGCAGACAGACATCCCCCTTGGTATGTCCATAGGAGTCGTTATACTGCTTGAAGAAGTCTATGTCCATTATAATCAGGGCCAACGGGGTACCGTTTCTCAGGGAACGCTTCCACTCGGTATTGTACGTATCCTCAAGACATCGTCTGTTGGCCACGTTGGTTAGCTGGTCTACCGTGCATAGGACAGAGAGCTTGTCCGTTGCAATATTAAGGTCTCGTTGGAGGTTGTCTGCCATCCTTACGATTCGCTTTGTCTGCCGTAATAGCTTTTTGTAGGCGTCGGAGAGCTTGTCAAAGTGCGGCAACAACACATTGCCTTGCCACTGCTCCGAGTTGAGGATACCATCTGCCTTGCTTACCATGGCCTCTTCCTCTTCAAACAGACTCATAATAAATGTGTATAACTGTTCATCGTCATCCATTGCTGAGGCTTACTCAAGCTCTACGAGGTTAAAGTCAAGGGCAGGGGCATCTTCCTTGAACTCCTCCCCACACTCCAGGGCAGTATCGTTATCGGCATGGTACTTCCAGTTGACGGTGATAGTTCTGCCCTGCATGTGACGCTCAAACATGCTGAAGAGGTTCAACAGGGCCTTTGAGCTGCTGCTGTTGAAGTAGAGCAACTCTATGTCAAAGACCAGGGGCTGCGATTGCCCCAAAGACAGGAAGGCCTCCAGCCACGCAAAAATGGGCGTGAAAAACGCAGCAGCGTTCTCAGGATAGCACTCACCCTTGATGGTAAATGTATCCGAATCCGGGTCAAAACACACATGAGGAGTGGATTTCGTGGCCTGTATGCAAAGTTTTTCCATATTTGCCTCCTTTATCTAAATATATACCGTCACGGATAAAAACGAAATCGCCTCATCCACCGTGGTATAGTCTATATCAATAGGCTGACTGGCCTTTCTGGCCATCTCTATGAACCCCAAACCGCCCCCCTTGCTGCCCTCCGGAGACGGCTCTTTGCGGCGCCGGCGATAGAGCGCCTTTAACTCTTCACTGTTAAGCCCACGTAGTTCGTCCACCTGTTCCCTGATCATGTTTAACTTATCGTTGCGTATCTTGTTGCCGCAGCGGACATAGAAATGCCCGTCTCTAAAGCCGACAACAAATACTCCGATACCGAGGTCGCCACCATCCCGCTCCTGAGATATCCGCTCTGCGGAGTAGTTCATAAGGTTCTGCATCTGCTCGACGAATATGGAAAATACCCTCTGTATGGTATTTATGTCCTGCTCCTCGATCTCCATCTTGAGCTTCAGGGTGGCTCCTATACCCTCTACAACGTGTTGCGACACGGGGCCGCTAAAACAAAGGACTATCTGTTCCCTCAGCATTTGCCGGTAAAGTTCATACAGGTCAGTTAACATATTATATTCCTCCTTGCATATTTAAACTCTAAACCCTATCACAGTGATGTCATCCCTCTGCTGTTGTTGGCCGCGGTAAAGCTCAAATGCCTCGATTAATAGTGCCTGCTGCTCCTTAAATGGCCTTGTGCTGTGCTGTGCGATCAGTTCCTTGAAGCGTTTCTTTCCAAATGGAAGGCATTGTTCTCCGCCGATCTGGTCACTGATGCCATCGGTCATCATGTAAAAGGACATGGCGTCCCCGGGGCCATCATGACAATGCTGGCCGGCTCTACGTTAAGCCGGGTGGTCAACGAACTGGGCTATACGGACCCCTCAGCCATCTTAAACAACATG
>NZ_JABXWD010000329.1 GCF_019173545.1 Candidatus Magnetobacterium casense
AAAAAATAAGGGGGAAATGTTCAGGCTACCCTACGGATTAAGTAGAGGAGTCGCCCCTTTCTTTTTCTCATACGGTCAAATGCAATTGCTCTGGTGATTTGGGCGGGTGCATAAATTTTTGCTGGTATCTTTGCCATAGTCTTAATTTCCCTCCCCTTGTGGGAGGAAATACAAGGGAGTGGTTTCCTAAAACATTTGTGAGGGCCCAAAAAAATACTCACCAAAAATTTATGCACCCATTTGGACAAGAGATTACAAACTTTCTTCTGGAAAATGTTAAAATAGATTCATAGTGTACAGACAATATATAAACAGGAGGTAGACGTGCCCAGAAGAAATTTTTTCTTTACGTCCGAGTCAGTAACAGAAGGGCATCCGGATAAAGTAGCCGACCAGATATCAGACGCCATATTGGATTCGATAATAGTAAACGACCCCTATGCACGGGTTGCCTGTGAGACGCTGGTAACTACGGGATTAGCCTTTATAGCGGGTGAGATCACAACCAATTGCTATGTTGATATTCCCAGCATAGTGAGGGCCACGATTCGTGACATCGGCTATACGAGGGCCAAGTATGGATTTGACTACGAAACGTGTTCGGTAATTACGGCCATACACGAGCAATCACCCGATATTGCGATGGGTGTAGACCCTGGCGGGGCAGGTGATCAGGGGTTGATGTTTGGCTACGCATGTGACGAAACCCGGGAGCTGATGCCAATGAGCATCATGCTTGCTCACAAGTTGGCAATGAAACTTGCCGAGGTCCGCAAAGACGATGTCTTACCCTACCTCAGACCCGATGGCAAGACCCAGGTGACAATTGAGTACAGGGACGGCAGACCGTATCGGATCAACACCATAGTAGTGTCCTCACAGCACAGTCAGAACACTAAGCTCAAGGACCTTAAGGATGACATTATAGAGAAGGTCATCAAGCCTGTGGTGCCAGGTGAGCTGCTTGATGAGGAGAACGTCATATACCACGTAAATCCCACCGGCAGGTTTGTCACGGGTGGTCCTATGGGTGATACGGGCCTGACTGGCAGAAAGATAATCGTTGACAGCTACGGTGGAACGGGCCGACACGGGGGAGGGTGTTTCTCCGGCAAGGACCCGACGAAGGTTGATCGTTCGGGGGCATATATGGCCAGATACATAGCAAAGAACATCGTAGCGGCGGGTCTTGCCGAGCGCGTGGAGGTGCAGATAGCATACGCCATCGGTGTTGCACAGCCGTTGTCCATACTTGCCGATACCTCAGGCACCGGAAAGATTCCAAATGAGAAGATCGTAGAGCTTATCAGAAATCACTTCGATCTCACCCCCAAGGGCATCATAGAGAAACTAGACCTTCGCCGGCCAATATATAAAAAGACGGCAGCCTATGGTCACTTTGGAAGAGACGATAAGGACTTTACTTGGGAACAAACGGACATGGCCGATATACTCAAAAAAGAAGCCGGCTTATGACGCTACAGAGCGATCAGCCCAACGACTGTAAGGAGCGGTCAGCTCACATGCAATACAATACTACGGGAGGATTAAGATTTTGGTACAACACGACGTTAAGGACATAAAGCTGGCAGAGGAGGGTCGCCTCAGGATCGAGTGGGCTGAGATGGAGATGCCGGTTCTCAGGAGCATCAGGGAGCGTTTTGCAAAGGAGAAGCCGCTTACGGGGATACGTCTGGCCGCCTGCCTGCACGTTACCACCGAAACGGCCAGCCTTATGGAGACGCTCAAGGCCGGTGGTGCCGAGGTATCTCTGTGTGCCTCCAACCCGTTGAGCACTCAGGATGACGTGGCGGCCAGTCTTGTTGCAAACTCTGACATCCCTGTCTATGCCATCAAGGGCGAGGACAACGCAACCTATTACCGCCACATTATGGATGTGTTGGCATTCAAGCCCCATATTACAATGGACGACGGGGCAGACCTCGTCTCCACCATCCACAAGGAAAAGCGCGAGCTGCTTGCCGATATCGTCGCCGGCACGGAGGAGACTACCACGGGCGTGATAAGGCTCAAGGCCATGGCCCTGGACGGGGTGCTCTCATACCCGATAATTGCCGTAAACGACGCCTACACAAAACACCTCTTTGACAACCGCTACGGTACCGGACAGAGCACCATGGATGGCATCCTGAGGGCAACCAACAGGCTTATTGCCGGGTCGGTGTTTGTGGTCTGTGGCTATGGCTGGTGTGGTCGGGGGGTGGCCATGAGGGCAAAGGGGATGGGCGCTCGTGTTATCATCACCGAAATAGACCCGCTGAAGGCCCTTGAGGCCACCATGGATGGCTTTGACGTATTGCCCATTGTGGAGGCATCACGTATTGGCAACATCTTTGTCACGGTCACGGGCAACGTCAGCGTCATAGACAAGGGGTGTTTCAGCGTCATGAAAGATGGCGCTATCGTGTGTAACTCCGGACACTTCAATGTTGAACTGGCACTGGAGGACCTCGCCGCCATGGCCGTTAAGCGACGCATTATCAGGCCGTTTGTTGAGGAATTTCAACTCGCTGATGGCAGAAGGATATACGTCTTGGGCGAAGGTCGCCTAATCAATCTGGCCTCAGCCGAAGGACATCCCTCCTCGGTTATGGACATGAGTTTTGCCAATCAGGCATTGTGTTCCGAGTACGCCGTGAAAAAACATTCCGCAATGAAAAAAATTGTTTACAGCGTTCCCGTTGAAATCGACAAGGAGATCGCCAGGCTGAAGTTAAAAGCCATGGGCATCAGGATAGACGACCTCACAGAGGCACAAAAGCAGTACCTCAGTAGCTGGGAGTCCGGGACATAGCACGGGGCAAGAGTGTTTATGTCAGGGGGGCAGTTGCTTATATTATGATAGTAGTTGCCCCCGCCCCCTTCTTTGGCAAGGTACCCATGACTTTCTTCTGTATACTAAGAATGTAGAATCTTGGAATCTTCTTTCTATTTCTATGGTAACTATGCTTTTACGCATCCCGGATTCCTGGTCAAGCCAGTAATGACACACGTGGAAAACGGCTGCAACTATACATGTTCCTGGCTTGAACAGGGAATGGAGCAGGATTTGGCCGTAAAATGAATTTTACCCTGCTTTTTATAGCGCGTTTCGATTGCGTGCGATACAAGAAAAGAAAGGGGCGGCTCCGCCCCCCTTCAGAACCCCCCGCAAGGGGACCAGTCCCCTTGACCCCATTATTTTGCTACTCAAATATCATGCCTGAAAAAACCTACGTAATTTCAGTATACCATACTTTTTAAAGGGGATACGAATCTTGGAATCTTTATTGTGGGTCTGCTATAATAAATCAGCGGTATTAATCAGGTCAGAGACGGGAGGTACAATGGCACAGTACTATGATGTTACGCTAAAGGCGATACTTAAGGAGTTGCCCAGGCGCTTTTTTAAGATACTCACCGGTTTTGAGGTTGTAAAGTTTCTTGATGTCCAGTTGCCTTCTGTGGAGTACAGACAACCGGACTTGTTGGTTGAGCTTCCGGATGATTCCTTGCTGCACATAGAGTTGCAATCATCAAATGACAGCGATATGGAGTGGCGGATGCACTACTACTTTTGCATGATATACCACACATACAAAAAGGTGCCCAGGCAGTTGTTGCTCTATGTCGGTGATAAGGAGTTAAAGATGGGCAATGGGATTGACCTTGAGTGTTTACAGTTCAAGTATCGTGCAATGGACATCAGAGAGATAAATGCCATTGAGCTTTCGCAGAGCAAAGACCACGGAGACAGACTATTGTCCATACTGT
>NZ_JABXWD010000033.1 GCF_019173545.1 Candidatus Magnetobacterium casense
TTTCGTAGCGGGGGACTTGGCGTACGGGCCGAAGCTGATAATCGATGCCGTAGCCTCGGGCAAGACGGCAGCTATGGCGGTACACGAGTATATAAGTGCGGCGAAACCGGAAGTTAAGATCGAAGAAAGGCATATGACAGTGCCTGATAACGTGGCAGCCCAGTATTGGGATTATGAGAAATTGCCGAGGGTTGGGACGGGTGCCGAGGCGGCAGAGGCACGGCTTAAGGATGTATTTACGCTGGTAGAGACAGGGTACGCAAAGGATGAGGCAGAGATTCAGGGAAAAAGGTGTCTAAACTGTGCGGTAAACACGATATTTGATGGCAACAAGTGCATACTGTGCGGCGGGTGTGCCGACGTATGTCCGGAGTATTGTTTGAAGCTCGTCAGCCTGGATAGAATCAGGGCGAGCGAGACGCTCACGATGCTTTACAAGGCAAGATTTGGGAAGGAACCGATAGGTTCAGGCAGTGCGATAGTAAAAGATGAGGACAGGTGTATAAGATGCAGTTTATGTGCAAAACGTTGTCCCGTCGATGCGATAACGATGGAGCGATTTTCATTTAAGGAGGTTTTAATCGATGAGTAGTGAGGCTCAGCATAAGGACACGGTTATAACAAGACGGGAATTTTTAAATGCGGCGGCCATAGGCGCGGCTTTTTTGTCCCTAGCGGCCGTGTTCGCGGGATTGTTCAGGTTTTTAAAACCAAAGGTAGAGTATGAAGAGGCAACGAAGTTTAAAATCGGAACGGCGGACAACTTCCCCGTCGGAGTAGTGAGCAAGTTTGACGAAAAGGGTGTGTTTGTGTTTTCCAGCGAAGAGGGGCTATACGCCATATCCAGTGTGTGTACCCATCTGGGATGTTTGGTTGCGCTAACGGATACCGGTTTTGCATGTCCGTGCCACGGCTCCGAATTTAATAAAAATGGCAAGGTGTCCGGCGGGCCGGCGCCAAGAGGTCTCCCATGGCTCCAGATAAGCCGCGATGTAGATGGAAGCCTTGACGTAGATACGGCAAAAGAAGTTCCGGTTGGGACACTATTTAAGATTGCATGATTTGGAGGAACAATGAGTGAGTCAAAAAATTCAGGTATAGGTGCATTGGCAGATAACCTGAAGGCGATTTGGTGTTCGTTTGCAGGGTCGTTTTTCAGGGCTGGCAAGCCCACGTCCGATATGTCGAGGGCTGCCATAATGGTCAACAATTTCTTCCTGCACATTCACAGCGTTAAGACGCATATAAACTCATTGAGACCTGGGTATACACTCGGCATGGGGCTTATATCGATGTTTTTGTGCCTGATAACGGTCGGCTCGGGCGTTGCCCTGATGGTTTATTATAATCCGTCGATAGAAAACGCCTATAACAGCGTTAAGGACATTAATTTTGTCGTTTTTGCGGGTAAACTTATAAGGAATTCACACAAATGGGCCGGTGAGGGAATGATAGTGTTTGTGTTTTTGCACATGGCCAGGGTATTTTATACTAATTCGTATAAGAGCGGACGGGAGTTTAACTGGCTTGTAGGAATTGTGTTGCTGATATTGACCTTCGCGCTAAATCTATCCGGATACTTGCTACCGTGGGATCAGCTTTCATACTGGGCCTTGGTGATTGTCTCCAACATAATGCAATCGCCCAAGGAGCTAACCGATTCGCTGGGGTTGACCAAGTATTTCGACATGGGCGGGTTTTCAAAGGAGCTGTTTTTAGCCGGCCACACACCGGGGAAGGAGGCCCTTACGAGGGTGTATCTGCTGCATGTGGTGTTCTTGCCGGTAGTCCTGTTGGTGATCATTGGGGTACACTTCTGGAGGATTAGAAAAGACGGCGGTCTGACAAAGCCCTCTAACTACGTTGCAAAGTATGATGATAATAAATATGTGATAGTGCCGGACAAAAAGGGGGGGATATTCACTCCAAACAAGACCTACGGGTTAATGGAACTGGCTAAGGGCAAGACCCCCGCAGTGAACCAGGATGTGGAGCATACGGTGTTGAGCTGGCCAAACCTTATGGTTGCGGAGGCCGCGGTATTTATGCTCTGCATGGCAGGTGTAATAGCGTATTCGTTTTATATTGACGCACCGCTAAAGGAGCTGGCCAACGCAATGATCCCTGAGAATCCGGCCAAGGCGCCGTGGTATTTTCTGGGTTTGCAGGAGCTGCTTTCGTATTCGGCCTTTATGGGTGGAGTGGGGCTTCCAACGATAGCCTTGCTGGGGCTGGCATTGATACCGTTTTTGGACAGAGAGAATGACAAAATAGGTATATGGTTTTCAGGGAAGCAGGGAAAGTCGGTTGCCATTGAGGCACTCATTGTGGGGACTATTGTCTTAGTCGGCCTGATGGCGTTTGTGATAGCCTTTGGTTGGTTTAGAAAATGGTGGCCGGACATACCACAGATAGTGATAACCTTTATAAATCCAGGGGTGATTTGGGTAGGGTTTATGATACTGTGGGCGGTGTTTGTGACTGGCAAGACTGGCTCGACGAGGATGGGTGCTATAGCATTGTTTACGATGTTTTTAGTCAGCTATTTGATCCTAACCTATATAGGAACGGAACTCAGAGGGCCGAACTGGGCCTTTTACTGGTCAAAGAGCCAGTGGCCGATACATTAAAATAAACGGGAGAGTATTGTATGAATGACGATAAAAACGAGAAAAAGGGACATGAGATAACACGGCGGCAGTTTCTGACGTTTGCTGGCGGCGGGCTGATGCTTGCAGGGTTAAATGTCAATGTGTTGGGAATGCTCGAGTCAAACGCATCAAACCCCCTTGAGCAGTATCCGAACAGGGACTGGGAGAAGATTTTTAGAAATATCTACCAGGAGGACAGCAATTTCCACTTCCTCTGCGCCCCCAATGACACACACAACTGCCTGCTGAAGGCACACGTAAAAAACGGCGTAGTAACGAGGATAAGCCCGTCCTATAAATACGGCGAGGCCACGGACTTATACGGTAATAAGGCCTCACACCGCTGGGACCCGCGCATCTGCCAAAAGGGCATAGGCCTGGTAAGGAGGCTCTACGGTGACAGGCGCGTAAAGACCGCTATGATAAGAAAGGGCTTTAAGGACTGGGTCGACAAGGGTTTTCCAAGGGACAAGGAAACCGGGAAACCTCCGGTTGAGTATATGAGGCGCGGTGATGACAAGTGGCAGAAGATCTCATGGGATGAGGTCTATGACATTACGGCCAAGGCCCTGCGCAACATCGCAGAGGCATATTCAGGTGAACAGGGTACGAAGTATTTGACGAAGCAGGGATACGACCCCGCCGTTGTGGACGCGGTGCATGGAGCCGGGGTGCAGACCTTTAAGTTAAGGGGCGGCATGGCATTACTTGGCGCTACGAGGATATTTGGATACTACAGGTTTGCCAATATGCTGGCCCTGCTGGATGTGAAGGTAAGGAACGTCAAGCCTGAAGATGCAGTAGGCGCCCGCGGTTGGGACAGTTATACGTGGCACACGGACCTTCCGCCAGGACACCCGATGGTTACCGGGGCACAGACCAACGAGTTTGAGCTGTTTGCGGTAGAGAGGGCAAAACTCATCCTCGTATGGGGCCTGAACTGGATAACAACAAAGATGCCCGACGCGCATTGGATGACAGAGGCCAGGTTGAAAGGCTCCAAAGTAGTGGTGATTACCGTGGAGTATCCGGCAACCGCGTGCCGTGCGGATGAGGTAATTGTGATAAGGCCAGGCACTGACCCCGCCTTTACGTTGGGCCTTGCGCAGGTAATCATAAAGGAAAATCTCTACGATGTGAACAACGTAAAGAAGAATACGGACTTGCCGTTTCTGGTTAGGCTTGACAATCTTAAGCTCCTGCGTCCAGAGGATGTGATAGCTGGTTATAAGAGGAAAAACGCAACGAGAAAGACTAATGTCATGGGAAAGGACGTAAAGCCCCCGATGGTAAAAGAACAAGGAGATCAGTATATAGCAGAGGCGCTGTTTAACGAATGGCAGGACTTTGTCGTTTGGGACGTAAAGAAAAACGCCCCCGTACCCATCAGCAGGGATGACTTTGGCGACCAGATGCCGGCAGACCCAAAACTCGAAGGGGTGTTCGATATAACTACGGTAGATGGAAAAAAGATTCAGGTACGCCCCGTATTTGATCTTATGAAAGAATACGTGAACGAAAACTATACCCCTGAACAAGTGGAGACGATAACGTGGGCTCCGAAGGATGCGGTAATATCTCTCGCCAGGCAAATTGCCAACAATAAGGAACAAACGCTGTTTACAACTGGTATGGGGACGAACCAGTTCTTTAACAACGATCTAAAAGACAGGGCGATATTTTTTGTAAGCGCGCTGACACGCAACCTGGGTTATCCTGGCGGCAACGTAGGAAGCTATGCCGGCAACTTCAGGGGGGCATTAATAGGCGGTATGGCCACGTATGTTATGGAGAATCCCTTCGACCAGGAACTTGACCCGGCAAAAAAGTCGAAGATCAAGAAATTCCTTAAATATGAGTCCGCCCACTATTTTAACTACGGCGACAGGACGTTGCGTGTAGGGGGGCATCTGTTTGCTGGCAAGACCCATATGAATACACCGTCAAAGGTAATGATGATAAATAACTCCAACTCGCTGATAGGAAACGCCAAGGGCCACTACGATGTAGTGCTAAACACATTGAGAGGCTTCGAGATGATAACCGTGGCTGAATACTGGTGGACAGCTTCCTGCGAATATGCAGATATAGTGTATGGATGTGATTCTCCGGTGGAGTTTAAGAAGTACGATTTTACGGCATCCTGTACGAATCCGTTCCTTCAGGTATATCCAAGGACTCCGCTTCCGAGGATATTCGATACGAAGCCTGATGTCGATATACTTGCCGGAATTGCCATAGCGTTAGGCAAACAGTTAAATGAAAAGAGATTTGCCGACCACTGGAAGTTTGTAACTGAGGACAAGATGGAGGTATATTCCCAGAGGATAATAAACGCCTCAGCTAATCTCACCGGCAATACGATACAGAAGCTTGAGGAGGATGCTAAAAACGGGAAACCCGCCCTGATGAACTGCCGCACGTATCCGAGGATATCCAGCTATGAGCAGGTTCACGAGGGTAAGCCGTATTATACGAAATCCGGCAGGCTTGAGTTCTACCGCCACGAAAACGAGTGGATAGAGCATGGCGAAAATATGATTGTCTATAGAGAGCCGATAGACGCGACATTCTATGAACCGAACGTAATCGTCGGCAAAAAACACACCGCCATTAGGCCGAAAAAGCCGGAGGACTGGGGGTTTTCGACGAATGACCTTTCTACAGATACAAGACAGGTAAGAAATATACAAAAGACAATCGAGGAGTTGATGCAGACAAAGCATCCGCTTATGAAAAAGGGCTATAAGTTCATCCTGCATACGCCGAAGTACCGTCACGGCGCGCATACGACCCCGTCCGACACGGATTTGGTAGCCGTCTGGTTTGGGCCGTTTGCCGATATGTACAGGCGCGACAAGAGGAATCCATTTGTTACGGAGATGTATGTTGATATAAACCCGCTGGACGCTAAAGAGATAGGGGTAAATGACGGCGACTATGTCTATATAGACGCCGATCCCGAAGATCGTCCATACAGAGGGGCAAAAAAGACCGACGAGTATTATAAGGTCGCAAGGCTTCTCTGCCGGGCACGCTTCTATCCCGGTACGCCGCGTGGGGTAACAAGGATGTGGCACAACGTTTACCCTGCATCGATAGGCAGTGTCAAAGGACATGAGACCAGGCCGGACGGCCTTGCGAAAAGCCCTGAGACGAACTATCAGGCGATGTTCCGTTATGGAAGCCACCAGAGTACGACACGGGCGTGGCTTAGGCCGACACTTCTAACTGATTCGCTGGTGCATAAGGAGATGTTTGGCCAGACGATAGGAAAGGGGTTTGAGCCGGATATACACTGTGCTGATGGTGCGCCGAGGGAAGGCTTTGTTACAATCCTGAAGGCTGAAGACGGCGGCATCGATGGAAAAGGGCCGTGGAGGCCGGTAAAGAGCGGCATTCGCCCCACTATGGAAAACGAAAGCATGTTAGCGTTTATAAACGGAAAATTTATAGCCACTAAAAAATAAGGAGAGCTACCTCGATGCAAATGAGAAAGGTATTTAACTGGCAATTAGGCAGGAATGCATCATATGTGTTTCCTCAGGTGAGGCCGAAGAAGCAATGGGCCATGATCTTTGACCTGAATAAGTGCATAGCCTGCCAGACGTGTTCGCTGGCATGTAAAACGACATGGACGTCCGGAAAAGGCCAGGAATATATGTTTTGGAACAATGTGGAGACAAAACCCTATGGTGGATATCCGGTGGCATGGGATATGGCGATCCTGGCCAAACTGGGGATGCAGGAATGGCATGGAGATAAATACGCCGGCAAGACCCTGTTTGAGGCTGCGGAAAAGGATGAGAAAATCCTCCAACACATACCCGCCGATGAGGACTGGGCCCATCCGAACATAGGCGAGGACGAGATAGCCGGTGCGGTTAATAAAGGCGATTGGATAACCATGCCCCACAAGGTGTGGATGTACTATTTGCCAAGGACATGTGCCCACTGCACCTATCCGGCGTGTGTGGCGGCGTGTCCGAGAAAGGCGATATATAAAAGGCCGGAAGACGGCATAGTTCTAATAGACCAGGCCCGTTGCCGCGGCTACAGGGAGTGTGTGCGTGCGTGTCCATATAAGAAACCGATGTTTAATGTGGAAACAAGGATAAGCGAGAAGTGTATAGGGTGCTATCCGAAGATGGAAAAGGGAGAGATGAGCCAGTGTGTAACTAACTGTATAGGAAGGATAAGGCTGCATGGTTATCTGAGTATGCCAGATAAGGCGGTAAAGGAAAATCCTATAGATTATCTAGTCCATGTGAGAAAACTGGCACTGCCGCTATATCCGCAGTTCGGAACGGAGTCGAACATATACTACATCCCGCCAATACACGCGCCAGTAGCCTATATGGAGCAGATGTTTGGTCCTGGTGTTGGCAATGCGGTAAAGACGTATAAAAATATACCAAACGACCAAACTCTTAAGGGACTGTTGGTTTTATTCGGGAGTATGGAAAAAACCCTCTCTTCGTTTAAGGTTGACGAGAAGTTCGCATACGGTTATGATGGAAAAGGCGGCGAAATAGTGAAGGTGCCCGTGACGGAACCTATGTATGTGAGGGAATTTTTCGATCAAAAGCTTCAGGCATACAGGCAAAATACACCTTAAGGGGATTTGGAGGCTATAATGATAAGAAAACAAATATGGTTAATACTGCTGATAGTGCTTGCGGCCATGTCGGCCGCGTATGGGCAAGAGAAGGTTTTTGTCGAGATTACCTCGTTTCGCAAGGATATAGACGTCTCGAAAGTTGGCATAAACGACGAGGTATGGAAGGGTGTTGCGTCGTATAAGCAGCCGCTTCAGAGGCAGTTTCTCGTCGAACCAAAACCAAAGGAGGTCGGAGTGAAAGAGATGTTTGTCCAGTCGATAAATGACGGCAAGTACATTGCATTCCGGCTCACGTGGAAAGACGATACAAAAGACGACGTGCTAAAGATAACAAGTTTCTCTGATGCGGCGGCGATACAGTTCCCGCTTTCCTCAGAGCAGCTGCCGGAGTATTTTATGGGTGAGCCCAAAAAACCAGTACACATCATGTACTGGAGGGCCTGGAGGTCTAAAGACCAAAAAGACGGGGTTCAAACTGTAAACACGGCCTATCCGAACATGACAATCGATATGTACAGCTTTGACTACAAGGTCTCTGGAGTAGGGACGGACAAGACACAGGCCCAAAAGGACATGTTTATACCTGGAAGGGCGGCGCAAAACCCTCTGTCTGTAGCACATAAGGAGATAATAGAAGAGGCCACGTCCGAAGGGCCTGGCACTTATAAGACCAAACCCGTGGAGAATACCGTTGGAGAGGCCGTGTGGCAAAACGGCTCATGGACGCTTATAGTAAAAAGGCCGATGACGGTAAACGACGCGGGCAGCGTGCAGTTCAAGGCCGGAGAGAAAAAGCCTATATCCTTTGCCGTGTGGGAAGGACACCGTCTGGAAGGGGGCGGACGCAAGGCAGTAAGCCCGGCGTGGGCCGAAGTGTTGGTGAAATAGACATGGAAGAACTGGTATATCTATATAAGTTAGCCTCGCTGGGGCTTTCGTATCCCCAAGAGGCTAGCTGGTCATCGATAGAGAACATCCTTTCAGAGAGGGAGAGGCTCTTCACGGGTGACATACTGCGGATGGTCAATGATTTCAACGAGCAATTTGAACTTGGGGCTATCGATGATCTCAGAGCAGACTACTTGAACTATTTCGACATGGGGGGGCAGATATCCCCCTACGAGACCGAGTATCTGACGGAGAAGATCTCGCGGAAGCCATTCGAGTTGGCAGACATTGCGGGTTTTTACAGGGCCTTTGGCTTAAGTGTCAATGAGTCGGCCGATAATAAGGAGCTCATAGACCATATATCTGTAGAACTTGAGTTCATGGCCCTTTTGACAGCGAAGGCGTTATATGCAATGGACAGCCAGTCGAAGGAGCACGAAGAGATTGTGCTTGACGCGAAGGAAAAATTTTTGAGAGACCATCTTGCGAGGTGGGGGTTTTTCTACTGCCGCCAGCTGGAGAGTCTTGAAGGAGGAGAGATATATAAAAGCCTTGGGCGGATTGTGGACGCAGTCCTAACGTTAGAGTGTGAAAGGCATGGTCTCGATAAGACCCTCTTTAACAAAGATTTAACGAGAGAGGCCCTGAGCGGCGTCAGATGCGATACGCTGTCTTGCGGCCCGTTGCCGGGCGAAATATGAGAGAGCCGGGAGAATATTCTATGGAGAAGAAAATACTTTATGTAACAGAGAGGGAGGATTATGCACGGTAGATATTATTCATGGATGATTTTTTTATCTGGAGTTGTACTGATAATATTCACTGTAATGTTTATTCACAGCGAGATGTCGCCGCAGTGGAAACCTTACCAACTTGAGTATAGGGATTTGGCCATAGCCAACGCCAAGGATGCCGATACGAAGAAGACGGCCATGACGATGGACATTGAGGTCAAGCAGATTTATCTGGGCGGGCTGAAGCGTATAGACAGATGCACGAGCTGTCACATCGGGGTAGAGAATCCTATGATGGCTAAGGCACTGTTACCGCTAAAGGCGCACAGCGGGCCATATCTGAAAAACCATCCGTCAAGCAAGTTCGGATGTACGATTTGCCACAACGGGCAGGGCAGGGCAGTGGATATGAAAAACGCGCATGGCCTCGGACACGATACCCACTGGGATTTGCCCATATTACCGCTTAAGTATATCCAGAGTGCATGTGCCTCGTGCCATGACTCCAATATGCTGAAAGACAAGGGCGGTGATAAGGTGGTAAAGGGTGAAGTACTGTTTAGGGAGCGCGGCTGCAAGGGCTGCCATAAACTAAACGGCGTGGGCGGCGTTATAGGGAAGGCCCTCGATGGCGTAGGGTCTCAGCCGGTTGCGTATTTCCCGATGAAGAATGTCCGCGGCGATAAAACTGTATACTCGTGGATGAAAGAACACTTCGACGACCCAAGAAATATTGTCTCCACAAGCGAGATGAAGTCAGATTTTACCGATGAAGAGACAGACCAGTTGACGACCTACGTACTGTCTCTGCACTCGGATGAGATACCAAAGAAATACAGGCGTTTTTTGAAAGAACCGGAAGTTCCTGATACTGGTGAGTATTTGTATAAGATGTACTGTGGAGCCTGCCATGCATCAGGGAAAGACAGCGTTTACGACGAGGTGTTTAAGAGGACTATTCCATCGATCGAAAATCCTTCGTTTTTAAAGGCGGTGGACAGGAAGTATCTTAAGACAGTAATAGAAGAGGGTCGGGCCGGGACGCAGATGACGGCATGGAAATCGTCTGCCGCAGGTCTTACAAATGCACAGATCGATAAAATAGTTGATTATATAATAAAGGATAAACCTGCGGAGGCATCGGAGGCATTTGATTTTGCCGCGTATAAACCTGATATAAGAAATGGCGAAGAGCTGTATAGGGTACGATGCGTAAGCTGCCACGGCAAAAAAGGAGAGGGCGGCGTAGGGCTTAACCTGAGAAATCCCGTGGTTCAGAAAGGGGCAACGGCGGAGTTCCTTGCAATAACGCTGCGCGACGGAAGAGAGGGCACCCACATGGCGGCATTTGGACCCAACGGGGCCGGATTGACTAACGAAAACATCGCCGATGTAGTGGCATACGTCAAGACGCTTTCGACAAAGAAGTGATTTAAAAAACTAAGACAACAGCCTTCCGTCACCATGTGGCGGCTGGCTGTTGCCTCATACCAAAGATGTGGTCAGAGAAGCAGTCAGATGTCGAATATTATTACGGCGCTCCAGCCTGCGGCGCCCTTCTCAAGTTGCAGCTTGTGGTACGTCGCCGCCTTTATCAGTAGACCACATTCGTGTTTTTCCGGATTAAAATACTCACCATTGAGTGTAGCGAGGATGTGGCGGCCGTCCAGAGATTCTATAGTTACTTTCTTTCCAATAAACCCATCCGTATCAAATATGTATATGAGTTCGTTAAGCCATGCGACTAAAAGCCTTTCCGTTGTGTCCTCCATGACTTTTACCTGTATCGTAGTTATCGCATTGACGGTCTCAATTGAAGTTGTTAGTGAATAAAATCCAATTGCGGCATTTATAAAGATATCCTCAAGCGTTTGGCCAAGTACGTTGATTCCTAAATCACCCGATATGTCCAGTATCTCCACATTTTCCATGTCTTAAATTAACATAAAATTGACGAATGAATCCAGATGCATACATAAATGTAGCTATGAGACAATTTCGTATGTAGCATCTCGTGTAGCCCTCTGTCAATTAGCGCATTAATAGGGGATATTCATACAGGCATGATATTTGCTCTTGTGGGCGCAGCAGTTTCATTAATCTGATCAGAGAGGTGTTATACGATGAAGGTAATAAGAAGGGCCCCGCTTCGCAAGATTCAGAGGAGGATGCTCGTAATTATTATTCTTGTTACCATCGTCGTGCCGTTGTTGCCGCTTGCGGTCAGAAGTGCGTGGGTATATTCGAGCCAGTCTGAATTTTGTATTTCGTGCCATACGATGAAAAAGGAATATCAGAACTGGACTCATTCGGTTCACCGCTCAGGTGCTGGCTGCGGGGATTGCCACTTGCCGCAGCAAAGTATAGTCACAAAGCTGGCCGGTAAGACCAGAGATGGTATCTACCATAGTTACGCCTATTTTTTTGACGCCGCGCCCGACCCCATAAGGATATCGAAACATGGACAGGACACGATCAAGAAAAATTGCGTGAGATGCCATACACTGATGCTGGCTAATATACACACAAACGACAGAAAGTGTTGGGAATGCCATCGTAGGGTATTCCACGGGTATTAAAATTCTGGGATATGAAAATACTGTGGGCAGGAGGTATTCACTAATGAGAAAGATAATTTACTGCGTCGTGGTGCTTTGGATGATGTCGATTATTGCGGGGTGCTCAAATGAGCCAAAGACTGCTGTCTCGGCGATAAAAATTGCTGAAGGGGAGAAAGACCCGGCAGTATGGGGGCGTAAATTCCCGAACCACTATGACAGCTATCTGAAAAACTCCGAAATATCTAAAGACCACAGCAAATACAAAAGCGACGGACAGTGTCGGTTGAGCCCGTGGCCATTTCAGTTTGTCCTGTTTGACGGCTGGGGTTTTGGAATAGAATATAACGAACCCAACGGACATACGGAGATGATGAAAGACCAGTTAAGTATTGACGGCTCGCGTAAAAAGGCCGGCGGGGTATGTCTGACGTGTAAGACCCCCTATGCTCCTGAGTTGCGGAAAAAGCTCGACATCGATTACTTCAGCAGACCATACGATGCGGTATTAAATGAAATTCCAGACAAACACAAGCGGCTTGGGCTTGTCTGTCTCGATTGCCATGACCCTGCTACGATGGATTTGCGCATAAGCCGCCACACGCTGATAGAGGCATTGAAGTCGATAGGAAAAGACCCCGAAAAATTAACGAGACAGGAAAAACGTTCTCTCGTCTGTGCCCAGTGTCACGTAGATTACTCGATACCAAAGGACAAGGACGGGAAATCCATAGGTCTGGTATTTCCGTGGAAAAACGGCAAGTGGGGTAATATAACTATCGAATCGGTTATAAGGCAAATCAAAGACGAAGGCTTGAAAGAGTGGAAACACAAACCTACGGCACAGGAGTTAGGACACGTCCGCCATCCAGAGTTTGAGCTATATTCATCGGCTGGCAGCGTACATTGGGCGGCAGGTGTTGCCTGTGCCGATTGCCACATGCCCTATGAGAGGGTAGGACGGGAGAAGATATCCTCTCACAGATGGGAAAGTCCGATGAAAAAGGACATGAAGGCGTGTATGCAGTGTCATAACCAGGACGCCAGGTGGCTGAAAGAACAGGTCTTGAATATTCAGGACAGGGTTAATCATATGTTCACAAAGGCCGGCTATACCTTAGCGGCCGCGGCGTTGACCATAGAGGCCGCCGGGAATATCCCGCTGATGGATAATGCCTCGATAAATAAGGCAAAGGCCCTCTACGAAGAGGCATACTATAGATGTACCTGGATAGGGGCGGAAAACAGTATGGGTTTCCACAATCCTACGGAGGCGTTGCGCGTCCTTGGCGATGCCATTGATATCGGGCGTCAGGCTGAAATGCATGCAAGAGAGGCCGTCATAAAGATGTCAGCAACACCGCTTGAGTTCAACATGGCGTTAATCGACGAAATCGTTGCACAGAGATATAAATCTCCTGACAGCAAGATCGGTTTTAAATCTGGCATTCGTAAGAGAGCCGCCTTAATAAACGAAAAATGAAACAAAGAGTAAGGAGGGCGTGATGAAAAAAATAGCATTTCTTCTAACGGCGTTGTCTCTGTTGCCTGCGGTAGCCGAGGCCGCGGCAGAGTCAGCGATAGACAGCGGCAATACTGCGTGGATGTTGGCGTCAACGGCCCTTGTGATGCTTATGACGCCGGGCATAGGGCTTTTTTACGGAGGCATGGTGAGGAGGAAAAACGTCCTTGGTACGATGATACAGGGCTTTGCGATACTCAGCGTTGTGAGCGTGATATGGGTACTCTGGGGGTATACGCTTGCCTTTGGGCCGGACATAGGCGGCGTGATAGGGGGCCTTAACTGGTTTATGCTTAATGGCATCAGTGAAGAGTCTGCCCAGAGGGCTGGTACAGTGCCGCATCTCATATTTGCAATGTACCAGGGGATGTTCGCGGCAATAACGCCTGCGATAATAACAGGGGTATTTGCCGAGAGGATGAAGTTTTCCGCACTGCTTGTCTTTACGGTGCTCTGGGTAACCTTTGTATATGCACCAGTGTGCCATTGGATGTGGGGTGGGGGGTGGATGGGGGAGATAATGGGAGTGCTTGATTTTGCGGGTGGTGTGGTGGTCCACATAAGCGCGGCTGTCAGCGCTGTTGCTGCCCTGATAATAATAGGAAAACGAAGGGGGTATGGCGTTATGGCAATGCCTCCTAATAATCTACCGCTTACAGTGCTTGGCGGCGGGTTGTTGTGGTTTGGCTGGTTTGGATTTAATGCCGGTAATGCAGGCTCTACGGGCGGGGTTGCTGCCACTGCCCTCGTTTCGACGAATACTGCGGCAGGGGCGGCGGCCCTTGCATGGCTATTTATCGAGTGGCGGCACGTGGGAAGGCCTACCGTACTTGGGATTGTCAGTGGGGCGATTACGGGTCTTGTTGCGATAACGCCTGCTGCCGGATATGTAACTCCCATGGCTTCTATTGTCATTGGGGCGGTGGCAGGGTTGTTATGTTACATAGCCGTAATGCTAAAGCAACGGTTTGGTTACGACGATTCTTTAGACGTAGTTTGCATTCATGGGGTAGGTGGCACATGGGGTGCTGCAGCTGCCGGACTATTCGCCTCCCAAGCGGTAAATCCCCTTGGAGTCAATGGCGTGTTCTATGGAAACCCGCCAGTTTTAGCCATACAGGTGATAGCCGTGTTAGGAACATACATATTTGTTTTTACAGCCTCTTTTGTCGTATTGAAAACTGTTGATATCTCAATTGGTCTGAGGGTCGATGAAGAAACTGAATACACAGGAATAGACAAAGCACAGCACGGCGAAAGCGGTTTCATATTATAACTGTCAAGAAATGAACTCAGACACAATCCACAATTAAAATTTTTATAAGAATTAATTTTCTTTATCAGATTCTGATAGGCGAATGCTTTTAGCTTCATCTCATGCTGCCGACATTACTCTGTCTGAGTCTTGCCACTCGCCTGCCATGCCTCTATGTGCGCCCTCCAATAGATAGATTCCTTTGAGAGTGATACTTCTTCCTTTGCTCGTCATCATGAACCTCCTTGTTTCGGCTCATTATGACACCTCCTTTTTCTATTGTTAAAGATGGGGTTTTCTTGACGCTTACCCTGATTTGCGTCGTCCCCTCTCGACTGCCTTGTTTAAGGCCGTCCCTCATTCCAAAGGACACTACTTTCCGTCAGAGATGAACTTTTGGATTCGATTGTTCCAGGTATCAACCACGTATACATAGCCTGATGAATCCACTGTAATGCCGGTTGGGTACTTAAACTGCCCGTCACCGGTTCCTTTATCTCCCCACCTGGTGATAAATATTCCGTCAGCGGTGAACTTCTTGATACGGTTAAATTCTCTATCTACCACATAAAAGTTACCTGTTTTATCCACTGCTACAGCAGCTGTGTTACCAAAAAACCAGTGTTGTGATATACTTGGCCACATACGATCAAACTGATAAGCCCCATCTGCTAACCCAACTCTTAAAACTACCAAGCTTACCAACAAACACACCACACTCAGTACAATCCTGTTAAACATAGCGACCCTCCAATTATTTGCCGACCCTCTTAGTTGTTTCAACCTTTTGTCTTGGTTCAGTGTGGATTGGACAAATCCGATTCACAATGTAAGATGCAATGAGAGCAGTTACGCTCAGAAGTATTCATACCTAAAGGACGAGTTTTTAAGGCATAAGAGATCTTTCATCCGGTTAAGGTTTTTGTAGAGCGTAAACTTTCGTCCACGCTCTGCTAACCGTCTGATTAGTCCCAACACGCCATCCCTCGACAGATTGCTCTCCAGTAGAGCCTGTCTCCGTTTCGCCTGCTAACTTCAGTTTAGCATCTCCGGAATTCTATTGTCAAGATGAGCGTTCAGGGGGGGACGTTCAGGGAACACAATGCTTAATTCCGCGACAAAACTCAGGGGGAATAATTAAGTATTGTGTCCCCCGATTTGCCTCCCCCGATTTGCCTTGTGTCACTGACCTTGTGAAGCCTGCCTCCCCTATAATAAAAAAAATGGAACTAACTGAGAAGCAGCGATTGGGAATATACCGGAGTCCGGATTTTGTTGCATTTATATGGGCAAAATATGTTTTTTCCTAATACATATGTTATAATTTACCTATAGAGCTGGTGATGTTCACCCTGAGAACAGCCGAGACGCTATCAGTAGGAGAGGATGAAAATGGCTACAATAACCTTTAGAGCAATGGTATCACACGGCACGATAGAACCTATAGAAAAAGTGGAATTACCGGAGGGCATGAGACTGAAAGTAACGATAGAAAATGATGAGAATGACACTCTCGTTACAGGCAAATGGGCAAAAATCGCACAGGTAATGGCAGAGGAGAATTTGTTGGAAGGGCAAAGTGAGGAGTTCTTGCAATTTACAAAAACATTTAGAGATGACTTTATTTTTAAAAGCAGTTTTTCTAAATAAATTATGAAAAAATACTTGTTAGACACAAACATTGTCGCATATATGGAGGATATATTTTCATTATTTCATAAGCCAGCTATTAAGAAGTTGTCTGAAATACCTGATACCAGTATTATCTATGTATCCTTGCTTACTCTCTATGAGATAGAATATGGCATTGCCTTGTTGGGAAGAGATAAATCAAACATATTATCAGTTCTAAAGAAATCTGTAAAGAATAACTTTCCAATTCTTCCCTTAACAGAAAAAAGCACTGAAATCTTTGGAGATATAAAAGCGGCATATAAAACAAATGTTGGAATTAGCGAGAAATCCATTGAGAGACACAATATTGATTTTATTTTAGCAGCATCATCTATAGCAGAAAAATGTATTTTAGTAAGCAATGACACAATATTTACCACTCTGACAACGATATGTTCAGATTTTGCACATGAAAACTGGGCTATCGTATAAGCTGTTACAA
>NZ_JABXWD010000330.1 GCF_019173545.1 Candidatus Magnetobacterium casense
TATTATTTTAGCAGAGTTTACCCTCAGAATGATATAGCAGATTTCGATTGGATTAAATACAAAATACGTGGCATTTTTACGGGGTCAAGGGGACTGGTCCCCTTGCGGGTGGGTCTGAGGGAGGGCAGAGCCCTCCCTTCTTTTTTTGTATTGCATACGATCGAAACGCGCTATATAACTCAGGTTCAACAGGAGAGTACAATGCCTGATTGTGTAAAAAAGAAACATACTGAAAAAAATTTTGGTATGTTAAAAAATTTCTCTTGACATTTGTATATTGACCGTAATATAATAAGTTGATGGGGGCTATATTAGATAGTCTTACTGAATTAAAAAAGGAACTGAATAACGGTAACATAAAGTATTGAGTAGTTTTTGTACAATAGCAACACCAGTGAAGTCATTGGTAACCGCAGCAGCAGAAAACTCACACGCATTGTTGTCAGAAAAAGAAGGCTCAGTTTTAGAAAAAGTAAGACGCTCTTTTGTAATCAAAACATGGCTCACCATAAGTGTAACTATAGAGGTACTATTAATCATGATGGCAGACAAATATTCATATGCAACCACAATTACCACTCTATAGATTAAAGATATCGGCTTTAATAGTTAATATTAGGGTATAACAAAAAATAGCTTGATTTACTAGGCTAACAAAATCAACAAGGAGATGTTTAAGTATGTCGGTAGAAGGAACAGTTAAGTGGTTCAGTGAAAAGAAAGGGTATGGTTTTATTACACAGAGTAATGGACAGGATATATTCGTCCACCACACCTCAATCAAAGGAACGGGCTTCAAGACATTAAACGAGGGTCAGCGTGTATCTTTTGACGTCGTCGAAGACAGAAAGGGTTTCAAGGCAGAAAACGTCGTAACGCTTGACTAAGTGCCTATAGATTTAAGACTGTAATCCAAAGTCTTAGAAAAACTCATAACAAGCAACATACAAACAAAAACACAACCCTCCGGTGGTAGCAGTTGGCAAAGGCAAACTGCCCAACCGGGGGGTTCTGTATGGTATTGGAAGACTCGCAGCCCCTCAAAGAGATAACGATATATACCGATGGCGCCTGCTCAGGCAATCCAGGGCCGGGTGGGTATGCCGCCGTCTTGCTCTACAACAACCTCAGAAAAGAAATATCAGGCGGCTTCAGGCTGACAACCAACAACAGAATGGAAATCATGGCTGCAATAAAGGCACTCAGTGCGCTAAAATACAAGTGCCGTGTGACTATAGTCACCGATTCAAGACTCCTTGTCAACTCAATGATGCTGGGATGGGCAAGGCGATGGCAGGAAAATAACTGGATAAAAAATGATAAAAAAAAGGCCATCAATCCAGACCTCTGGCAACAACTGCTTGACCTCTGCGACAACCACGTCGTGCAATTTAAGTGGGTGCAGGGACACGCCTCAGATGAACTCAATGACCACTGTGACAAACTCTGCCGGAATGCAGCAAAACAACCAGACCTCGAAATTGACGTCGTATACGAAAGCACTGCGCTGTAAGCATGAATAAAAGTCGGCACGGTTGATATCAGTTAAGCCAAGCGTACAACAAACAGCCAACAGGTTAGCCGGATTAGGCAAGTTGGCCGGTCGGACCAGACCAGTGGGCAGGTGGCGGCTTGTTTTTCTGCTGTATGTGGTGTGCGTTGCGGTCTCTTTTGTCACCAGGGTTGTGCTGACAGTCAAGAGTTGGTCGGTACTGGATGCCAATGTGGTTGTTGTCATGAAGATATTCTTGGTGGGGTTGTTGTTTGACCTTGTTACAATGACATACTTTGCCGTACCGGTTGTGCTCTATATCACGGTGGTGCCACGCCGGGTATTCAACCACAGACTGCACGAGCTGGTGTTTTATGCTATGGGTGTTGCCGCTATATATTTTGTGCTCTTTGTCAGTGTCGCGGAGGTGGTGTTTTTTGATGAATTTGGGGTTCGGTTCAATTTCATAGCCGTAGATTACCTGATTTACACGACGGAGGTCGTAAACAACATACGTGAGTCTTATCCCCTAGGCGCCATTTTGTTTGCGGTTGGCCTTGTGAGTCTGTCCGTGTTTATGTGTATACGCAGGGGGGTTTCAGATGCGTTGCGGACTTCGCAGGAGGGTCTTGCAGTGCGGGTTAAATCTGCCGTGTTGTTTTTACTGCTGCCGGTGTTGTTTGGCTTGCTTTTCTCCAAGGGCAATTTCGATAACATGTCAGCAAACATCTACGTGAAAGAGATCGCCTCTAACGGGATATATGATTTTCTTGTTGCCCTCAACACCAATAAGCTCGACTATAAGCAGTTCTATCTGACCGGAGACGATAAATTAGTCTCTAAGACGCTCCGCGAGCTTGTCAGGGAGGACAACAGCGTATTTGTCTCTGCCGATAAGCCATACGACATCGAAAGGATGATCAGGGGTACAGGCATTGACACTGAGAGGTTAAACGTAGTGGTTGTGGTAGTTGAGAGCCTCAGTGCCGAGTACCTGGGGGTCTTTGGCGGCAAATCAAACCTGACCCCAAACCTTGACAAATTAAGCGCAGAGGGGATGTTTTTCACGAATTTCCTTGCCACAGGCACTCGCACTGTGAGGGGGCTTGAGGCCGTTACGCTCTCTATGCCTCCCACCCCTGGGGGGTCTATAGTAAAGCAGCAGCACAATGAGGAGTTGCCTTCATCATGGGGGAGGCTCATGAAACAAAAGGGATATCAAACGAGTTTCATGTATGGCGGAGACGGATTATTCGACAACATGAATTACTTCTTCAGCCACAACGGCTTTGATACGATAATTGATCGAAAGGATTTTGGCAAAGACGAAGTTGTCTTTGAAAACGCCTGGGGTGTCTGCGACGAGGCATTGTTTTCCAAGGCAATCCGTGAGTTTGACAAATCACATGCGAGTAAAAAACCATTCTTTACGCTCATAATGACTACATCCAATCACCGCCCCTACACCTACCCCGACGGCAGAATAGACATAGCCTCTCACTCGGGCAGAGACGGAGCCGTTAAGTACACCGATTATGCCATTGGCAAATTCATCAGGGACTCCAGTCAACGTCCGTGGTTTAAGGACACCGTCTTTGTGATACTGGCCGACCACTGTGCCAACTCCGCAGGGAAGACGGAGTTGCCCGTCAGAAATTACAGGATACCGTTACTCATATATAGCCCGGCCCACATCACACCCATGAGGATTGACAAACTCTCAAGCCAGATCGATGTAGCCCCCACGCTGCTTGCCCTACTGGGCCAGGGGTATCGGAGCAACTTCTTTGGCAAGGACATCCTCAAGTCACCAAAAGGGGATGAGAGGGCATTTATCGGGACATACGAAACACTCGGGTACATCAAGCACAACAAACTGGTCATACTTCACACCAAAGAGAGGGCAGAGGTCTTTGAGCTTGACCATGACTCCAGGCTAAGTGCAACCACCGATGAGCAACTCATAAACGAGGCCATAGCCTACTACCAGGGTGCACACGAAATGGTTGGCTCACTGCAAAGGAGGGGATTGAAAAAAAGACACATTATATTTTAGCCGCTAAATTCTGCCAGCCCAGGCAATCTCTAACGTGCGGGTAATCTCACCGGAACTTCATCATTAGCTGCAACTCGCCTGAAGGGTGCATAAACTTTGGTGGGTAAGATAAACGGGGTCAAGGGGACTGGTCCCCTTGCAGGGGAGGTCAAGGAGGGGGCGGAGCCGCCCTTCTTGTAGGGGGTAGGGGGCGAAGCCCCCATT
>NZ_JABXWD010000331.1 GCF_019173545.1 Candidatus Magnetobacterium casense
CCTGCGAGGAGCCGCAACCCTCCAGGAATTGTTGTCTGACTTTGGCGCTGATGGCAATATCGTACATGTCAGTCCGGGGCCTATCGTGACGATGTACGAGTTTGAGCCGGCCTCCGGTGTCAAACTCAGCAAGGTGGTGTCGTTGTCTGATGACCTTGGTCGTGCCATGGGCGGACTGAAGGTGCGGGTTTCTCTGATCTCTGGTAAGGCCCCTGTTGGCATAGAGGTTCCAAATGAGGAGGCGGCGGTTGTTACCCTCAAAGAGATCATACACTCAGACAGGTTTGCAAAGCGCAGCGCCCTGCTTACTATGTCCATGGGCATAGACATATACGGCAATCCCGTGGTAGAGGAGCTTTCCAGGTTGTCGCACCTGCTTATGGCAGGAACAACGGGGTGTGGTAAGAGTGTGGTCATCAATGCCATGATACTGAGCATTCTCTACAAGGTCAAGCCGTCGCAGGTGAAGATGTTGATCATAGACCCCAAATTGCTTGAACTCTCCATGTACAACGGTATCCCGCATCTTCTCAGTCACGTGATTACCAGTCCCGGTGAGGCATCCGATGCCTTAGCCAGGATGCTACTTGAGATGGATAGGCGTTATCGTCACATAGCGCCCCAGGGGGCAAAAAACATAGAGATGTTCAACGCAGGTGTAGCCGAAGAAGACAAGCTACCCTACATCGTGGTTGTGATCAATGAGCTGGCAGACCTGATCTTTACGTCGGCCAGGGGTGTTGAGGAGTCAATTGTAAGGTTGGCGCAGATGGGGCGTGGTGCGGGTATACATCTGATCGTGGCCACGCAGCATCCCACGGCGGACGTTATCACAAGTGAAATTAAGTCAAGTTTCCCCTCACGGGTTGCCTTTATGGTGTCCTCGAAGGTAGATTCACGAACCATCCTGGATACCCACGGGGCAGAAAAGTTGCTTGGCCGTGGCGACATGCTCCTGCTGACCCCGGGGGCACGATTGATGAGGGTTCACGGGGCCTACGTTAGCGAGGATGAGGTCAAGGCCGTCACCGACTATGTAAAGGCACAGGGTAAGCCTGATTACACGGCCTTTAACAACCTCCGTCCCTCGGAACCGGTTACTGCAACAGCAACTGTCGAAAGGGACGAAATGTACAAAGAGGTGATAAGGTACGCCCAGACTATTGGGGAGATATCCATAGCCTCTATCCAGCGGAGGTTTAAGATTGGATACAACCAGGCAGCACAGATCATGGAGATGATGGAAGAGGATGGTTTGGTAGGTCCTCCCAAGGGTGGCGGAAAACCTCGCAACTTCGCATCAGGGTGATTTTGGTACGGCGATTATTTGTATCCTCTTTATATTTCATGTTAAGCAAGAGAGCATAAACATGTATAACAATAGTTCACCCCTAAGAAAAGAAAGAAGGGAGGCGGTTTGTGGCAGGGGCGGGTGCGACAATTGAGCCAGGGGCGGCTCGCCCCCCGCTGCGGGAAAATCGTGCCTCACTCCCTCCGCCTTCTTTCCCGCTCCAGGTCGCACCTGGCTCCCTCAGACCCACCCCGCAAGGGGGCCAGCCCCCTTTTATGCCGGGGGTCGCTGACCCCTTGACCCCTCCTTGCAGCGTCTTGCCCTGTTTTTTTAAGAAGATACGATAAAATGCTTATGAGAAGAAAAATAGTTGCCTTTGTTCTTATTTTACTATGTGCTGGTGGGGGGTATTTTGTCTTTACCAGGAGCAAAGAAAACGGACCAAGGTTCAGAACGGAAAAGGTGACCAAGGGTGACATAATATCTACGGTTACGTCGTCGGGGACGCTCAATGCCGTGACGATGGTCAACGTTGGGACACAGGTGTCTGGCATAATCCAGGAGCTATATGTTGACTTTAACTCACCGGTGAAGAAGGGGCAGTTGATCGCCCGCATAGACCCTGCGCTGTTTGCCTCCCAGGTTGACCAGGCACGTGCCAATCTGTACGTTGCGCAGGCCAACCTGAAAAAGGCCGAGGCAACACTCGCTGACGCCAAAAGGACGTTGGGTAGAAACGAGGAACTCCTCAAACGGGACTTCATCGCACAGGCAGACCGCGACACCGCTGCAACCAATTACGACACCGCCGTAGCCCAGGTGGATGCGGCCAAGGCACAGATATCCCAAGCACAGGCGGCACTGGCGGTCTCAGAGACCAACCTCCGGTATACGAGGATCGTCTCCCCCGTTGACGGCATCGTTGTATCGAGGACAGTCGATGTCGGGCAGACGGTTGCGGCGAGTTTTCAGACCCCCACGCTCTTTGGCATAGCCCGGGACCTGACCAAGATGCAGATCGACACCAACGTGGCAGAGGCGGACATTGGCCGTGTTGAGGTGGGACAAAGCGTCGAGTTTACGGTGGATGCCTATCCCGATGTCACGTTTAACGGTGGCGTGGTGCAGGTCAGAAATGCGCCCATTGTCGTGCAAAACGTCGTCACCTATGACGTGGTGGTCGGGGTGGCAAATTCGGATTTCAAGCTCAAACCGGGAATGACCGCAAACGTCTCAATAATAGTCTCCAGAAAGCAGGATGTCTTGCGGTTTCCAAACGCCGCCTTACGCTTCAAGCCCCCCGACAGAGACACGTCTAAGGGAGAGAAAAGACCCCAGGGGCAAAAGCCAGGACAGAACAAAGACAGAGGCGTCTGGATTAACGAAGGCAACAAGCCAAAGCGAATTGCAATAAGCACCGGCATCAGTGACGGCACCTATACAGAGTTGCTCAGTGGCAACCTCGTCGAAGGACAGGAGCTGATCGTGGAAGTGGAATCGCTTGATAAACCCAAAACAAAGCCGGTCTCTGGCGGACCAAGGATGTTTTAATGGCGATCCTCATACAGACGCAACAGATATCAAAGGTCTATACGCTTGGTGACATTGCGGTTAATGCCCTCAAGGACGTCTCCGTCGGGATTGACAAGGGGGAGTTTGTGGCTATCATGGGGCCGTCCGGTTCAGGGAAGTCGTCATTTATGAATCTGCTTGGATGCCTTGACACGCCCACCAGTGGGCAGTACCTCCTTGATGGCATGGACGTCTCTACGTTGGGCAGAGACGGGCGTGCAACCATGAGGAATCAGAAGCTCGGTTTTGTCTTTCAGGGGTTCAATCTGTTGTCGAGGACGTCGGCCATCGAAAACGTTGAACTGCCAATGCTCTACGGCAACGTACCGGCAAAAGAGCGCAGAGAGCGTGCCTCACATGCCCTATCGTTGGTCGGACTCAGTGGCCGGGAGCATCACAATCCAAATCAGCTCTCCGGCGGACAGCAGCAGCGTGTGGCCATCGCCAGGGCGTTGGTCAACGACGCACCAATTATCCTTGCCGATGAGCCAACCGGAAACCTTGACACCGCCACCAGCAGGGAAATCATGGAGCTATTGGCAAGATTGAACACAGGCTCAGGGATAACCGTTATCCTTGTCACCCACGAGCCTGACATAGCGGCCTACAGCAAACGTCTGATCCGCTTTTCGGACGGCTGCGTGGTCAGCGACATGGCAACAACATGAGCCCAATGAGCAAATTAGTTCTACGTATCCTTTTTATATTTCATGGTAACTATACTTTAAGGCAAGAAAGAAAGGGGCGGCTCCGCCCCCCTTCAGAACCCCCCGCAAGGGAACCAGTCCCCTTGACCCCATTTTACCATGCTTTTTTAAGAGGATACAGTTCTACGTCATCACAACTTGCTTATCTGCCTTCTCAGTTGAATCTGCTGCATCTGCAATTG
>NZ_JABXWD010000332.1 GCF_019173545.1 Candidatus Magnetobacterium casense
GCTTTTCCGGGGCAACACTCAGGGGCTGCGGGGTCAACTACGACGTCCGCAAGCACTTCCCGTATGATGCCTACGACCTGGTCGAATTTGACGTCCCCGTCGGCAAAAACGGCGACGTCTATGACCGTTACCTCTGCAGACTCGAAGAACTACGGCAGTCAGTGAGGATCGTCAAACAGTGCATCGAGGCCCTGCCTCGTGGCCCGATCATGGCCCCGGATGCACCAAAGTTCACGTTACCGGCAAAAGACAAGGTACTCGGCGACATGGAGTCCCTCATACATCACTTTATGCTCATTACAAAAGGCCCCATGACGGCCCCAAAGGGTGAGGTCTACTCGGCAATAGAGGCCCCAAAGGGTGAACTGGGGTTTTACATCGTCAGCGACGGTACCGGTAAGCCCTACAGGATGCGCATACGCTCGCCATCCTTTGTGCATGTCTCGGCGTTGCCGCGGTTGTGCGAGGGGAGCCTCCTGGCAGACGTGGTTGCCAATATCGGGACGATTGACGTGGTGCTGGGCGAGTGCGACAGATAGTGTTGGATTCAAGAATTAGACTCATGGTAGGAGATTGCTGATGGATTATAGCGAAGTTTTTGAGAGATTTGACATCTTCGAGGGTCTTGACGGGGATGAACAAAGGATGTTAAGTGCGTTCTTCGTCAGAGGCTCATATAAGGCCGGAGAGGTCATATACGATGAGGCCCAGGAGGGCGGGACGCTCTATCTGTTGATGAAGGGGCGGGTCAGGGTCTGTCGGCGGACAATGGACGCGGAACTCTTGCCCTATGCAACGGTGGCCGAGGGTGAGACTTTTGGGCTAATGTCGTTTATCGACGGCACCAACCACGCAGCCATAACAATGGCCGATAAGGACGTTGAGGTCGTAAAGATTAGAAAAAGAGACTTTGAATCACTGTCCTTAAACGACCCCGTGATGGCGGCAAAGGTCTATAAGCGGATCGGTATGCATCTGTGCGAAATCATCCGGGACATGAACAAACAGTACATGGACCTGTCAACGTATCTGTTTTCAAAGGGCAGGTAGGCTGGCAGCAACCGGAAACGCAAGGCCGGAAACGCAAGGTAGGAACAACATGGACGATACAAAGAGTGAGGCCCTGAAGGGCAGGATCAAGGACATACAGGGGCATTATCCGACGCACCAGGGGGCGGTTCTGCCGTCGTTGTATGCGGCGCAAGATGTTTATGGATGGCTCAGTGATGAGGCCATGCGTGAGGTCTCAGCCCACACGGCTGTGCCCGCTGCCGAAATCAAGGGGGTTGCGACCTTCTATGCGATGTACAAGACCAGGCCAATGGGCAGGCATGTCATACAGCTCTGCACCAACATCTCGTGCATGATAGCCGGCTCGGATGAACTCGTTGAGGCGTTGCGGCAAGAGTATGCCCTGGAGCCTGGCGGTACCACCGAAGATGGCCGTTTTTCGCTCGTGATCATGGAGTGCATCGGCGCCTGCGCCACTGCCCCGGCCATGTTGGTTGACTCCGCACCATACGACAGCCTGACTATAGAAAAAATGTTAGCAATCCTCCAGGAGTACAGGTAGGTTGAGTCCATAAAATTTTTATGCTATTATGAACAAAAAAAGAGTTGAGGCTTTTATATTCTATAGAAAAATGTGATAATAACGGTAACCGTATATGTATTTTATGGGAAGTGGAAGGCATAAATGTATATCAACTATAACGATAGAGGAGACATCCTGTATCTCAGGTTGGACGATAGACCACAGGACGTTGTCAATACACGTATCTCAGAAGATATAGTCCTTGGCATCGGCGTGGATGATAAGATTGTTGCCATAGAAATTATAAACGCGTCGCAAAAAATAAAGTTAGACCGCTTGTTGCCTGTGAAATTATGATTTATTACCAACATAAGGCAAGAAAGAAAGGGGCGGCTCCGCCCCCCTTCAGAACCCCCCGCAAGGGGACCAGTCCCCTTGACCCCATTTTACCATGCTTTTTTAAGAGGATACCTTTTGTGCATAGTTGATGCGATGGGAGATACGTAATGCAAGAGAAAGAGTTTGATTACATAAACGTCATACCGCTGGTGGATATCATGCTGGTACTGCTGACCATCGTGCTTACGACGTCAACGTTTATAGCCACGGGTGTCATACCGGTTGAGCTTCCGGTTGCCTCCAAGGGCAGTGAAACCACGCTCAAGACTATAACAATCGATATCGACAAGGCCGGGGTCATATACGTTGACTCCAGACCGCTGTCGCCGGATGCACTGCGGGACAGGCTTGCAGACGTTGGCAGGGAGGTGCCGGTGCTCATCAGGGCAGACAGGGATATCAGGCTTCAGGTCTTTGTCAGTGTCCTTGACGTCGTAAAGCAGATGGGATTTAAGAAGGTAAGCCTCCAGAGTCAGGACCAGGGGCAGGGTGCCGCAACCGAGGTGAGAAGATGAACCATCAGCTTAAGGGGTTCAATATCTCTGTAGTTATCCATGCCGTTGCTTTTCTGGTTTTTGTTTGGGCAAACTCCCTTGTGGTACCGCAACGACAGAAACCCATTGTGATAGATTTCAGCATAGAAAGACCGGTAATAAGTCCCGTCAAGGACACAGCCCCCCATGCAGTTGCGCAAGATGTACCCGAAAAAAAGCCCGCTGTTAGCGCCGTAAAACCAAAAGTCGCACCGCCACGGCCACAGGAATCTCCAAAGCGTGCCATTGCCACACCTGCCAAACCACCCACTGCGCCGATACCACAAAGTGCCCCGTTAAAAACCGTTGCCGGGCCAACAGAAGATGCACACACGCAAGGGGCATCCACGGCGGTGTTGCCTACTCATCAGGATGAGGTTGCAACGACTCAGGGTGCAATGGCATCCACCGCTGATACTGTTGGCGTTGCTTCCCCGGCAGGAGGCGTCAAAGAAGCATCCCCTGCCCCTGTTGTGCATGCTCCCGCTCAGGAGATTGCCCCTGAGGAGGCTAAGAAGCGGTATTTGAAAGAACACTTTGCCTACATCAGGGACATGATATTAAAAAACATCGCTTACCCACGTATGGCGCAAAAAATGGGCTGGTCAGGCAAGGTAACGGTATCGTTTGTAATAATCGCCGACGGACATGTTGACGACGTAAAGGTTGTTGAGAGTTCCGGATTTCGTGTCCTGGATGACAACGCCGTTGAAACCATCAAGAAGGTCGCACCGTTTCCCAAACCTCCCGTTACGGCATATCTTGTGATACCGGTAACCTACAGATTGAATTAAAGGGAAAGAAGGAGGGCGGTTTGTGGCAGGGGGATCAACACATCCTAATATAGAAAGGCTTAACGCAACATTCAGGGGCTGGTTGCACATGTTGGTGAGACGTGGCAGAGCAATTGCCCATACAGAGCGCACCCTCTCAGCAGGAATGTATCTTGTGGGATGTGTTTACAACCCCTGTTCAAACCAAGGGCAAACCCCTGTTGCTATCACAGGTCTCTACGGGAAGCATCCAACTAAGAAGGAAGGAAATGGCGGTAGCTGCATGACCACGGTTGATTGTGGTGCTACCGGGGGAACATTCCTGTTCTCCCCTTTTTTTATGCCAGATCACCCTCGCTGTTCTACTTGTAGATCATTCGTTTGAATGGAGTGCTATACTGATCGGATTCGAGTTTTTTCGGGTATCAAAATTGCCCGCATACAAGAAAGAAAGGGGCGGCTCCGCCCCCCTTCAGAACCCCCCGCAAGGGGACCAGTCCCCT
>NZ_JABXWD010000333.1 GCF_019173545.1 Candidatus Magnetobacterium casense
AGATCGTTGGAAAGTTCATCAACGTTATCGTGGAGGATGGCAAGAAGGCAATAGCCGAAAAGATATGCTATGGAGCCTTTGACATAATGAAGGGCAAAACCGGCGAAGACCCGCTTAAGGTGTTTAAGACTGCCATAGAAAATGCCAAACCGCAGATTGAAGTCAAACCGCGGCGCGTCGGTGGAGCAACCTACCAGGTGCCCGTTGAGATCAGACCACAGAGGCGTTTGGCCCTGGCCTTTCGATGGATAAGAAACTATGCCCGCAACAGAAATGAAAAGACCATGATGCAGCGCCTTGCCGGAGAGCTGCTGGATGCCTTTAACAATGTCGGTTCGTCCATAAAGAAAAAGGAAGACACCCATAAGATGGCGGATGCAAACAAGGCATTTGCACACTATAGGTGGTAGGATAATATGGCCGATATTCGATTTCCACTGGACAAAACACGTAACATAGGTATCATGGCCCACATAGATGCCGGTAAGACAACGACAACAGAACGGATACTGTATTACACGGGAGTGACCTACAAGATAGGCGAGGTCCATGATGGCACGGCCGTGATGGATTGGATGCCCCAGGAGCAGGAGCGGGGGATAACAATCACATCGGCGGCTACTACGTGTTTTTGGAAGGACAACCGGATAAATATCATCGATACGCCCGGACACGTTGACTTTACCATAGAGGTGGAGCGTTCCCTGAGAGTGCTCGATGCCGCCGTGATGGTAATAGATGTGGTGTCGGGGGTAGAGCCTCAGACGGAGACGGTGTGGCGGCAGGCCGAACGGTATAGCGTGCCAAGAATTGCGTTCTTCAACAAGATGGACAGGGTCGGTGCGGACTTCGTGGCGGCAATGGACTCTATGGTAGAGAAGCTCGGCGCTAAACCGGTGGCGTTACAGATACCCATCGGGGCCGAGGACAAGTTCAGAGGCCCGCTCGATATCGTCAGAATGAAGGCCTACTTCTTTGACGACGAAGCCCTGGGGGCAACGTTTGTAGAGGGCGACATTCCGGAAGATTATCGGCAGACTGCAATGGAGTTCAGAGAAAAACTGATAGAGGCAGTGTCGGAAATAGACGATGCCTTGATGGAAAAATATATAAACGGACAAGAGATTACAGAGGATGAGATCAAGCGTGCAATAAGACAGGGTGTCATAGACATGACGATAACCCCTGTGGTGTGTGGGTCGGCCTTTAAGAACAAGGGCGTGCAGATGCTGTTGGATGCCGTTGTTGATTATCTGCCCTCTCCACTGGACATACCCGCGATTAAGGGTATTGTACCTGGCACCGAGGATACGATTGAACGTTCGGCCAATGACGATGCACCGTTTTCGGCACTTGCGTTTAAGATCATGACCGATCCGTTTGTCGGCCAACTGACCTTTATACGTGTGTATTCAGGTGTGCTCAACGCCGGCTCTTACACCTACAACTCCACCAAGGACAAAAAGGAACGCATCGGCAGACTGCTGCGGATGCACGCCAGTAAACGGGAGGAGATCAACAGTGTACGAGCGGGTGACATCGGAGCGGTGGTCGGTCTGAAGTATACGCTGACGGGAGATACCCTCTGTGATGAGAAAAATACGGTGATCTTAGAGTCCATCCAGTTCCCGGACCCCGTGATATCCGTGGCAATAGAGCCAAAGACAAAGGATGACCGCGACAGGCTGTTCCTCTCCCTCAACAAGCTGACGCAGGAGGACCCGTCGTTTAAGGTCGCCTTCAACGAGGAGACCGGTCAGACGTTGATATCGGGCATGGGTGAGCTGCACCTGGAGATAATAGTTGACCGCCTGCTGCGTGAGTTCAAGGTCGGTGCAAACGTAGGGAAACCACAGGTTGCCTACCGCGAAACGATCAAGTCCAGCGCCGAGGCCGAGGGCAAGTACATCAGACAGACCGGCGGCAGGGGCCAGTACGGACACGTGGAAATAAAGTTGGAACCCCTGGAGCGTGGCAAGGGGTTTGAGTTTGAAAATAAGATAGTTGGGGGTATTGTCCCCAGGGAGTATATCCCCGCCATTGAGGCCGGGATGAGAGAGGCATTAAGTTCGGGTGTTGTTGCCGGTTATCCGGTGGTGGACATGAAGGCAACGCTCGTCTATGGCTCCTACCACGAGGTGGATTCGTCGGAGATGGCCTTTAAGATAGCCGGCTCCATGGCGCTAAAGGAAGCCGCACGGAAGGCACATCCCGTCCTGCTTGAACCGATCATGGACGTCGAAATCGTGACCCCGGAAGACTACATGGGGGATGTAATCGGCGATATCAACTCAAGGCGTGGACGTGTCCACTCGATGACCAAGCGCGGCAATGCCCAGGTCATAGATACCACGGTACCGCTTGCCGAAATGTTTGGCTATGCCACGGTGCTCCGGTCCAAGACCCAGGGCAGGGCAAGCTACACCATGCAACTGGCACAGTACGAAGAACTCCCCAAGGCCGCTCAGGACGAAATCGTGAAAAAGGTCAAGGGTGGATAGTAAGGCGTGGAGGTAGTGTTTTGTGAGGATTCTCCGATGTCCGTAAAAAATATACACGAATAGCGGAGCGGGAAATAAAAAAATATTGACATCGATGTGTTTTCTGTGATACACTAGCTTCTTCGTTCAGAAATCTTTCGTAAGAGCGAACAATGGAAAAAAACAGAAAGAGCTTAAGTTGATAAACTATTGCCTGTATGAGCTATAGAGATTAAGTAAAAAAACAAGGAGGGATGATATGGCAAAGGCCAAGTTTGAAAGGACTAAACCGCACGTGAACATCGGGACGATTGGTCACGTGGACCATGGCAAGACAACGCTGACGGCAGCGATAACCAAGGTGCTTGCAATCAAGGGCCAGGCCAAGTTTACGGCCTACGATCAGATAGACAACGCCCCGGAGGAAAAGGCCAGGGGTATCACAATAGCCACGGCACACGTGGAGTACGAAACAAGCAAGCGACACTATGCACACGTGGACTGTCCCGGACATGCCGACTATGTCAAGAACATGATAACCGGAGCGGCTCAGATGGATGGTGCCATCCTTGTGGTGAGTGCGGCCGATGGCCCGATGCCTCAGACGAGGGAACACATACTGTTGGCCAGACAGGTGGGCGTGCCCTACATCGTGGTGTTTATGAATAAGGTCGATATGGTGGATGACCCCGAACTCTTAGACCTGGTTGAACTTGAGGTCAGAGAGCTGCTCAGTAAGTACCAGTTCCCCGGCGATGATATCCCCATAGTCAAGGGCAGCGGTCTGAAGGCGCTTGAGAGCATCAGCACCGACAATGACGCAGCCGAATACAAGTGTATCCATGACCTGATGGACGCCGTGGACGCCTACATACCCGAACCACAGAGGGCGCTGGATAAGCCGTTTCTGATGCCCATCGAAGACGTGTTCTCCATCAGCGGACGTGGCACGGTTGTCACGGGCAGGATCGAGCGCGGTATAATCAAGGTCGGCGAAGAAATAGAGATCGTTGGCATCAGCACAACCAGAAAGTCGGTTGTTACCGGAGTGGAGATGTTCAGAAAGCTCCTCGATGAAGGACGCGCCGGTGATAACGTAGGAACGCTGTTGCGCGGTGTTGGCAAGGAAGAGGTCGAAAGGGGCCAGGTGTTGGCCAAGCCAGGTAGCATAACGCCTCACACGAAGTTCAGGGCAGAGGCCTACGTGCTGACAAAGGAAGAGGGCGGACGCCATACCCCGTTCTTTAAGGG
>NZ_JABXWD010000334.1 GCF_019173545.1 Candidatus Magnetobacterium casense
AACCCCCCGCAAGGGGAGGGGCGAGGCGCAATCTTGTCGCAGCGGGGGGTTGGCAACCCCTGGCTGAAAGTCGCACCCGCCCCGGCCACGAAGAAGTCCCCTTGACCCCGTAAATGACTGGTTTGATATGAACAGTGTATCTTAATACTACCATGCTTTTTTAAGAGGATACGCTAATGTTTCTTTTTGTTGTACCGGAGATTCTTAAACGGCATTATAAGCCTGACCGCCCGGTCCGAGACGAGATAGTCCAGCGCCCAGTTAAGGGTGACAATCATACGGTTTCTGAACCCTATGAGACTCAACAGATGCACCACCAGCCACACCAGCCATGCAATAAAACCCGTAAAAACCCTCTCTCCCAGACGCACCACGGCAGCATTGCGACCAATCGTGACCATTGCCCCCACGTCCTTAAATGTAAATGGCAGCGGACTCTGCTCGTTAAGCCTCAGGAGGATGTTTTTGGCGGCATGTATACCCTCCTGGATGGCAACCGGCGCCGTCATGGGCAACATCGGCCTGCCATCGTCAACAGAGGACATGTCCCCGATGATATAGACGTTGGGGTGGTCTTCCAGTTGGAGTGTGGGGTTGACGCTAATGCGTCCGTATCGCCCTGTTGGCAATCCCCAGTCAGAGTTGATGGCAGCCGTGACGCCTGCCGTCCACAGGACGGTCTCTGCTGGCACTACACCCTTTTCCTTGAGATGAACCGTGTGTCGGGTGATATGACTGACCATCGTTTGCAGCATGACGACCACTCCCATTGAGCGTAACCTGTTGAGGGCGTACAGTCGCTGTTTTTGAGGAAACCCAAGTAGTATCGAGTTGGCGGCTTCAATGAGTATGACGCGTGCACAGCTCAAGTCAAGGTGGGGATAATCCTTCTTTAGGGGGCCATTGATCAGCTCGGCAAGGGCCCCGGCAAACTCCACTCCCGTGGGGCCGCCTCCAACTATAACAAACGTCATAAGGTGCTGTCTTAGCTCCTCATCCGTCTCCACGGAGGCCATCTCAAAGCAGCTCAATATATGATTTCTGATATCTACTGCATGGTCGAGCGTTTTTAACTGAAAAGCAAACTTCTCTGCCCCTGTGGTTCCAAAAAACTGTGTCTTACTGCCCACGGCCAGGATCAGATAGTCATAGGCAATGTTAAGCCCCTCACACATGACAAGTCTCTTGGCAAAATCAATGCCAGTGACATCGGCCATAACAAAGCTGGTGTTAGGCATTTTCCTTATGATTGTTCTCAGCGGATAGGCTATATCCTCCGGCTCAAGCTCTGCCGCCGCCACCTGATACAACAGAGGCAGGAATGTGTGGTAGTTGTTTCTGTCTATCAGCGTCACATCAACCGGTGCATCCTTGAGTGTACGTAACGCCCACAGCCCGCCAAACCCACCACCCACGATCACTACCCTTGGTCTCATACTGCCCATTTTACCTTATGTATCTCCTTTGATGCCTGTCGGCAATTATAAACCACTTTGACTGGATTATATCACATCTGTCATGTTTTTATAAATACTCCCAAGACCACCCCAAAAGGAGACCTGTCCACTTGACCCAATCATATTTAATCCTATAATCACATAAATATTGTATCCTCTTTAAAAAGCAGGGTAGTTTTTATAGCACGTTTCGATTGGGTTAAATACAATATCCACAGTGCCTGAACCATCCTGATATACTGAAATGACACATGTTTTTTCAGGCATGATAATTGAGTGTGAAATAATGGGGTCAAGGGGACTTCTTCGTGGCCGGGGCGGGTGCGACAATTGAGCCAGGGGCGGCTCGCCCCCCGCTGCGACAAGATTGCGCCTCGCCCCTCCCCTTGCGGGGGGTTCTGAAGGGGGGCGGAGGGCATGGGATACCCCTGCCACAAACCGCCCCTTTCTTTCTTGTATGCAAGCAATTTTGATACCCGAAAAAACTCGAATCCGATCAGTATATATTTTTTTAAAGGGGTCTTTTGATTCCTTGTCGCTTGATCATGTGGAAGTGCGCCCACAGGAGTACCGACATTGCCGCAGGCAACCACAGGACATGGATGCTGTAAAACCTGCTCAACGTGGCCTGACTGACATCAACCCCTCCGCGGACAAGGTTTAGCAGAAACGGACCAACCACCGGAACCGTGCCGGCCATCGAGGTACCAACTTCTGTGGCCCAATAGGCCTTCTGGTCCCAGGGCAACAGGTATCCCGTGAAGCCGGAGGCAAAGGACAACACCAACGCCATGGTCCCCACGATCCAGTTTAACTCCCTGGGGGGTCTGTAGGCCTTGCTGTAAAAGACCCTCAGCGTGTGCGCCAGGATGCACAGGATCAGAAACGTGGCCGACCACTTGTGCAGTGAGCGTATGAACCATCCGAGGTTGACCTCCCGCTGCAGGTGCAGGATGCTGTCATAGGCCTCCGTCTCAGAGGGGATGTAGTACATGGATAGCAACAGCCCCGTGGCAAACAATACCAGATAAAAACAGAACGCCGCCCCGCCCAAACAGTACAGGTAGGAAAGGCCGGGCGGTATGCGTCGCTGCAAGAAACGCTTATGAGGCGCCTTTACGTGAAACTTGTCATCTATCCAATCAAAGCCCCTGCCCACGTCAAACCTTTAATCCTATGTAGACCTTCCCCTGGTCCACTCTCATTGGCAGGCGGGTCAACGCCCGAAGAGGCGGCCCTCCGATGACGTTTCCCTCGACATCATATCTGCCCCCGTGACAGGGACAGATAAAGGCATTTTTGTGTCTGCTGAAGGTGACCAGACAACCCAGGTGCGTACACACGGGGGAGAGGGCAAAACGCTTATCCGCATGTGCCACGATAAACACGGCGGCACGACGACCCTTGGCGTCGAGTTCGATATCCAGACGCCGTACCCCCCGCCGGGGCAGCTCCTCCTCGCTCAGACACTCATACATGGTTATCTCCTTCTGTCTTACCCTGGCAGGGTATATGAACAACGCCGCAAGAGACGAGGATATGAGAGCCGTTGAAACAAGGACGGCCTTTACAACCCTCCGGAGGAAGTCACGTCGTTTCATGTGCAGGTGGTTGGGTTGACCTTAGGCGTTGATTAACTCGCGCAGTTCCTTGCCCATTTTGAAGTGCAGGACCTTTTTGGCCGGGACTTCGACTATTTCGCCGGTTTTTGGGTTTCGTGCCTTACGCGGGGCCCTGTCTTTGAGGCGAAAGTTGCCAAATCCACGGATTTCAACCTTGTCCCCACTGTCAAGGGCATCCATGATGCACCGGAAAAATGCCTCTATCACAAATTCCGTTTGTGTCTTGGTTAATCCCGGTGATCTTTCCATAACCACGGTGATCAGCTCTGATTTGGTCATTGAGTTTCTCCAATCTTGCGGGAATTCAAAGCATCATCCTGTAGTTGATCCTCAGATATGTACGATTTACGGGCAACAGATCTCCGAACTTGTTGGACAACAGCTCGTTCAGAGAGAAGTCATCCTTTTTTGTAACAACCTGAGGTTCCCCTTTGATACCGACCATATCGGCGGCCTCTCTGATGGCATCCTGGAGGGTACCGATTTTGTCTATGAGGCCGAGTTCGAGGGCCTGTTTACCGGTAAATATGCGGCCATCGGCAATGCCCCTGACCCTGTCAAAGGGCATCTTTCGGCCCTCCGCCACCGCCTCTATGAACTGCCCGTGGATGTCATCGAGTACGCCCTGGAGTATCTCACGCTCCTCCTT
>NZ_JABXWD010000335.1 GCF_019173545.1 Candidatus Magnetobacterium casense
GTTTTTCCACCTTTTGAGTAATCGTTCGGCGGAGAGTTTGATTGGAGTGAGGGGGTTTTTAATTTCATGAGTGAGGCGTTTGGCGACATCCTGCCATGCCAGGGCCTTCTCTGCCTGGATCAGGTCGGTGAGATCGTCAAAGACCACCATGGTGCCGAGGGAGTTTCTTGCCTCGTCCTTGAGTTGGATGATGAATATTCGCAGCACCATGGCCCTGCCGTTTATGGAGACCTTCATCTGCTCTCGGACGCTCTGGAAGTTGTGCAGGTTGATGCCCTTTATGAACAGGTGAAACTCATCGGAATAGATGTTTTTGAGTAGCTCCGTGTATGGTCTGTTGATTACGTCCTCGGCCCTCACGGAAAGTATTGAGACAGCCGCTCCGTTGATTGTCAGCACCCTGCTCCGGTCGTCGAGGAATATGACGCCGGAGTTTATGTTGTTGATGATGCTCTCCATGCACAGTCGTCTCCTGTCTGATTCAATGTAGGCGTTGTGGAGGGAGAGTTCGGCGGTCTTTATCTTTTCGATCATGCCGTTGAAGGACAGAATGAGTCGTCCGATTTCGCCATCGCCGCTGGGGTCAACGACGGTATCGAAGTTACCCTGGGAGACCATGGTGGTGGCGCGCACGAGGTTCTGGATTGGTTCTGTGATTCCGCGGGATATCCTCATGGCTATCCACAGGGCGATGGAGACCACAAGGAGGGTGATAAAGCCCAGGATTATCAGGAAGTTTGCTTTAAGTGGCAGTTTATAAGCCTTGAGGGCGCCGTAGTTCTTGTATGCGTATTGGATATCTTCAACCTTGTTGGTTATCTCCACGGGCAGTTTTGTGCTGACTATGAGGACATCCGTAATGGGGCCGTCTGTTCTTATGGGGACTGCTGCCCGTATGGTGTCACCGGAGTTGCTGCTTACGACCTCCGTGCCGCTGATGCCTGCAAAGGCGTTTTTTATTACCTCGGAGGTCTCATCGGTGGTTTGCTTGATTCTTTCGACGTGATATCTGCCCACGGGTCTGACGCCTTCGCTCATGGCAATGGCATCGATGAGGGTATTCTGCCTGACCATGTCGTAGAAGCTGGTGGCAAGAACGAAGGCATCGTCTATAGGTTTGTTTATAAACGGGGTAAACCACTTGTCGATGTAGTTGGTGATCAGCCCGCTGGCTATCACAAAGAGCATGGCGGAGGGCACGAGGGTGATGCCGACAAAGATGATTACCAGTTTGGTCTTAAAGCGGTAGCCCACGCGGCGTCTCTTGCGTTCGGCGTAGAGCTTGATCAGGCTATTAAAGACCATGACAGTCAGGGCAAAGAGCGACAGAAGGGTTAGCGTTGATAGAGCCACAATTATGACCTTGGGCGTTACTCCATGTTCGACCTTCAACATTGAGGCGTCAAATATCCTGATGCCGATCATGGCCACCACAAGCACAAGCAGTGTCACAACAATCCGATAACGCTTTAATCGTCCCGGCATACTTATTTGACCTTTATCCTGAAGTCTTCGGAGTCCTTTCTGATCTTGAAATCCTTGTCGTCGGCAAAGAACAGGACATAGGAGTACAACTGCGGAGGTTTTTGCTTTACCGATTCTATTGTGATCCTGACGAAATACACACCACTGTCTGAGAGTTCGCTTAGAGTGATCTGGATGTCCTTGATATTCAATGCCCACCTCAGCATGGAGTCAAAGGAGGAGAAGCGTTTTTCGAGCATAGTGGTTTCATTGACGGAGATGACCTTAAACTCACCCTTGACGGGGTTGGTCTTGATCGTTCTGGTGATCTTTCTACCGCGTATGAATTCGTCGGGCCAGAGCTGCCATTTCCTGAAAAGGTCGGTATAGAAGATGAGTTCCTTCTCCATTCCCTCACGTATAAGAGTGACCTGCTCTTCGGTCAGAGACAAGGTAAAGCTCACACGGGCAACAGTACCGTTTAGCACAATCTCAGGGCCGATTATATCTTCCGATGAAGCTGTTCCGTCAACAGTGAGGCTCATTAACAGCAACAACACTATGGTTACTTTACGCATCAATAAACTACAGTACCCGTTGTATATTTCCTGCTAACCATGATATAGTATTTAGTAACATGATGTTCTCCTTTTATTTTTAGTTGATATATCATAGCACAAAGGGAACTAAAAAAGGATTAGTTTAGGAGTTTTGCAAGAGGCTCAGGTGATAACGTGAAACTTACGGGCGTATATATACTGATATTAACGGGCATGATGTTGCTGACGGCGCCAGTGTGCCTTTTAGCGGACGCTGCCGACCGTGATTCCGCTCGACGCAATGACGGCGGTGGGACACCGGTTATTGCACCGGGGGAAACGTTATCCTTAGACCGGTGCATCGAAATAGCCATCAAAAATCAGCCAAACATCACTGCCGCCTCATACGCCGTTATGGCAAACCAGAGCAAGATAGCCCAGGCATTGGCTGGACACTATCCCCAAGTGGACGTCTCAACTGCCTACAGCCGATATGCGCCCGTCTCCGGGGGGGGACCGTCAGGATCGTATAACCAGTTCACAAACACCGCCACGGTAAAGCAAAATATCTACGACTTCGGACGGATCAAGACCCAGGCAGACATTCAGCGTCTTAACACCGATGCCTCCGGCTCGGACCTCAGGAGTGCCACCGTGCAGGTTGTCTACAACGTCAAACAGGCCTACTATACGCTGCTTCAGACAATAAAAAACCTCGATATTGCAAATGAGACCGTTGGGCAGTTCCAGCAGCACCTGAAACAGGCCAGAGGCTTTTACGAGGTGGGGGAGAAGGCAAAGTTTGACGTCACAAAGGCCGAAGTGGACCTCAGCAACGCCAAACTCAACCGAATAAAGGCGGAAAACGCCCTGCAACTGGCACGGATCAACCTCAACAATGCAATGGGACTGCCATATGCACGGGACTATCTGGTTGAGGATAACCTCGTATTTCAACCCTACGAAGTCACACTCGACGGCATAATCGGGCAGGCATTTAAGAACAGGGCAGACCTGCAGGCCATCATTACCAAGCAAGAGGCCGCCCGACAGACCATTGAACTCAAAAAAAAGGACTACTACCCAACCATTTCGGGCAGTGCCAACTACACGTGGGGAGGAGAGTCCTTTCCTCTTAACAGCGGTTGGAACATTGGCGCTCAGGCGTCGATATCCGTATTCAGCGGTTACCTGACCAAGCATCAGATACAGGAGGCGCAGTCAACCCTCAACGTCCTCAAGGCCAACGAGGCTGCCCTGCGCCAGAGCATCATCGTGGAGGTGCAGCAGTACTACCTCCAGCTCATGTCGGCGCAGGAGGCCATCTCCGCCGCCGCCATGACGGTCAGACAGGCCAGGGAAAACCTCGACATCGCAAACGGCAGATATGCCGCCGGCGTGGGCAATCCCATCGAGGTAACGGATGCCGACGTATCCTACGGAAACGCAAACACCGCCTACGTACAGGCAATAACCGATTACAAGATAGCACAGGCAAATCTGGAAAAGGCGATGGGACAAACCAGGTGATACCGTATGATACCGGGTGAGTAATAGTTCAGCTATACAATTGAAATGTTGTGTATAATCAACCCAATGTCAACAAGGTCTATGGTTTCGCACTTTCTGGATTCCTGCTTACGCAGGAATGACACAGATGGGCGCAAAATACCATTTCTTGTCATTCCCGTGAAAACGGGAATCCATTTTAAAAAACC
>NZ_JABXWD010000336.1 GCF_019173545.1 Candidatus Magnetobacterium casense
GGGGCGGCTCCGCTTCTTTGTCGCTCCAGGACGCTCCTGGCCCCCTTCAGAACCCCCCGCAAGGGGACCAGTCCCCCACTGAGCCGGGGGTCGCTGACCCCTTGACCCCTTCTTGCGAAACATTTTACCATGCTTGTTTAAGAGGATACGTCTTAACTCTCTGAGAGGTTGGACAAAAGGATTTATTTCATCTATAATTAAAGCTGGATATAAACACGGATAATTACATGGAGGAATAATAAAAAAAATGACAGAGGCACAGATATTATTTGAAACGGGTACGAAACATCCCCAGGCTATCAGGTTTATGCACGAGGGGGCAGACTGCACCTGGCAAGGTATCACGTGGGGGGAGTTTCTTGGGCGTGCAACGCAGGTTGCCCTCTACATGCACAACATCGGCATAGGGCCGGATAAAAAGGTTGCTATCTTTGCAAGAAACCGAATCGAGTGGCCCTTTTGCGTGATGGCCATACATGTCTGCCGTGGGGTGCTTGTTCCGGTCTACCAGGCAAACACGTCTAACCAAACCCGGTACATACTCAACCACTCGGACTCCGAAGTGCTCATCACCGAACCTGATCTGCTCCCCACCCTATTCAGGATATGGGGGGAGTTGCCCGGACTGCGTAAGGTCATCGTCCTGGGACTCAACGACTCCGACGAAGTTGAGAGACGCCTTGAGGAGTTCAACGCAACCGCCACCCTGCCCCTGAAGGTGACAGATGTTACGCAGAGGCTGGTATCAATCAACGACGTCTACGACGCCGGTGAGGCACTAAGCAGGCAACACCCTGGCGCCTTTGAACAGCTATGTGCCTCGATAACAAAAGACGACGTATCCTCGATCCTGTATACATCCGGTACCACGGGACAACCCAAGGGCGTGACCCTCACCATAAACAACCTCTACACAAACGCCGGTGACTGGATCGAGGTCTTAGGGCCGCTGATCCCGGAGACGCGGGTAAACCTCTTGTGGTTACCCATGTCGCACATCTTTGGGCTTGGCGAGCTGGGGCTTGGCAACACGCTGGGCTTTACGACGTACTTTACGACCCCGCAGGCCGTCCTGAGACACATGCCCGAGGTGCGTCCGACGGTCTTTATGAGTGTGCCGGCATATTGGGAGAAGCTGTACCTTGACGCCGTGGGATTCTCCGGACAGAGGTCGCAGCAACTGGACAGGCTTCATGTCCTGACGGGCGGACGTCTGAGGTTTTGTCTGTCGGGCGGGGCGGGGCTAAAAAGGCAGGTCAAGGAGTTCTTCTACGATGCCGGACTATTGATCATCGAGGGCTATGGCCTCACGGAGTGCTCACCAACCTTGACGATGAATCGCAAGGACGACTTTGACTTCGACACCGTGGGCAAACCGTTTCCCAACGTACAGCTCAGACTTGCCCCCGATGGCGAAATTCTTGCGAAAGGGCCAAACGTCTTCAGCCGCTACTACAAGGACGATGCCGCAACGACTGAGGCATTTGATGCGGAGGGCTGGTTTAAGACCGGCGATCTCGGCTCACTCACTGACGACGGTTTTCTGAAGATACTGGGGCGCAAGAAGGATATAATTGTCACATCCGGCGGGAAGAACATCTCTCCGCAGATAATAGAATCACAGTTTCGTGACGACCCCTACATAGAGCACATCGTCCTCTACGGGGATGAACGCAAGTACCTTACGGCGTTGATCACGCTAAAGGCATTTGCCGTCATGGCATACGCGGCGGAGGCAGGCATCGTCGAGGGGGATTATTCGGCGCTGGTCAGACGTCCGGAGGTCGTTGCCCTCGTGCAGAAGGCCGTGGATACGGTAAATACCAATCTCTCGTCCGTTGAGACGATCAAGCGGTTTTATATCCACGACAGGTCGTTGAGCGTGGAGGAGGGCCTTCTGACGCCGTCGTTTAAGCTCAAACGCAGGCAGGTGCATGAGCACTTCAAGGACGTCCTGGACGGCCTGTATCAGTAGGGATTGACGGAGAGGTGTTTACGTGAAACTGTTTAATAAAAACATCAAGAGCCTCATAAGTCAAAGAAGACAACAGATACGCTTAGATGCCATCAGCGCTCTGACAACCGGTGTCGCCCATGAGTTTGGCCAGCCAATCACCAATATACGGTTTACAGTTCAATTCTACAGGAGGAAGTTTGAAAAAGAGAGCGAGGATGGCAAGATCGACAGGGAAGAGGTCTTTAAGGTGTTTGACTCAATCCTTGAGGAGACGCAGCGCCTGGGCGCTCTCAACAAGAGGCTGTCTCCCCTGACATCCAGCAAGAGTGTTACAGAGACCTTTGATGTTGTTGAGCGTATCAAGAAGAGGCTGGAAGCTGAAGACCTGCGCATAAAAAACAGCAATATCACCGTGGCGATCTTTTCTGAAGGCGTAGTAAGTCTCAACGCCGACCCTGTTATATTTGACCAGTTGATAAACAACCTGCTCGTAAACGCAATCGATGCCATCAATGAAAAGAAGGCGCAAGGGGCTGGTAAAATTGACATAAGGGTTAAAGGGGACTATAATAAAGATTATATACGACTTGAGTTTGAAGACAATGGCGTGGGGATACCAGTGAAAGATATAGAAAAGGTTTTTCATCCATTTTTTACGACCAAACCGGCAGGCAATGGTGAGGGGTTAGGTCTGTTCATAGCCCACAACATATTAAAGATGTACGGCGGCACGATCTCAATAGATAAGACATTTAATAACGGGACACGGTTTATTATTATAATCCCTAAAGACATTGAATTTTAAAAGGAGGTTGCCAGTTATGGTAGACATGGTTTTATTGGTTGAGGACGAGCCAAAGACAGGTGAGATACTCAAGAAGGCACTGGAGTATGAAATTAAGGACATTTCGGTGACGTGGGTACAGGATGGAAAGTCCGCTATGGGGGAGATGGAGAGGGGTAAGTTTGACCTTATAATATTGGACCTCAGGCTCCCTGACTTTGATGGTGCAGAGTTACTTAAGATGATACGAACGGTTGACAAATATGCCGAGGTCATAGTGTACACGAATTATCAAGACCCGACGGTGATGAAAGAACTGATCAAAAACAGGATTGGCGCTTATATTAACAAGGGACCAGAGTCAGACGTGTGGGAAATCGTTGAATGGGCAAAGGATTATTTGGCCCCTTTTACCGCACAAGAGAGGGAAGAGCTGCTTGCTGCATTACCAGAGGGGATGTTTCAGGAGGCCGGTAGAAGAGATAAATATCTATAATGCCATCACAATTTTTATTAGACACAAATGCCTATTATATACTCTTTGATCCATCATGTCCTTCATCTTACGCTGCATTGACTGCAAAACTAAACTATAGTGGAGTTGTTTCCTTTTATATCTCTGAGATAACATCAATGGAGATTCATTCGGTTTTAGGAAAATACAGGAGAAAATCTGATCCTCAGGTACAAACATGCAAAAGGGATATAATCGATGGCAACTCACATATACAATGCAGTAAGACATGGCGTGATCCCGGAAGAAGAAGGCTCTCCCCTAATGCCTATTGCACCATATTAGCCATGCTCAAAGACTGTGAGGCCGGTAAGGGAGACATACAAGCAACAACGATTAAGGTTGATTCGTATCCTCTTTATATTTCATGGTAACTATGCTTTTGCAGTTTTTGGATTCCTGGTCAAGCCAGGAATGACAAACTTGGAAAAAGCCTGTAACTGTCATTCCTGCG
>NZ_JABXWD010000337.1 GCF_019173545.1 Candidatus Magnetobacterium casense
CCTTGACCCCGTAAAAATGCCATGTATCTTGTATTTAATCCAATCGAAACGTGCTATATATAAAAACTTCCTTGCCGTAAAAAATCCTGTGATGATATGATATCAAGACAATGCCGTATATATTTATAGACAGCCTTGTTGTCAGGGACGGACATGCACAGTTAGGCAGGGAGGTGTCACACTACATCGCATCGGTGCTCAGACACAGGGTGGCCGATGAGCTGGAGTTGTTTGATGCAGATGGCAGGTACTACAGGGCTACCATCACTGCGCTTGGTCGCGGTGGGGTAACGGTTAGGGCAGTACAGGAGGCGGCCCCTCAAAGGGAGTCATCCTTAGATATGGTGTTGTGTCAGGGGCTACTCAAGGGGGATAAGATGGACCTGGTGGTTGAGAAGTCCACGGAGCTTGGGGTAAGGAGGATAATCCCGGTGTCAACCCAGAGGGGGCAGATGCACCATACTAGGAGGCTTCAGCGATGGAAAAAGATAGCCATAGAGGCCGCAAGACAATCGGGCAGGGTCGTTGTCCCCGATGTTGCAGAGGTGACGGACTTATCATCATTGTTGGGACAGATATCCTCCGAAAAGGACGCCCCGGGGATTATGTTTTACGAGGGTGAGGGCACGCATACCCCGCGCGATTTGCCCGGGACGCCCGGGCGGGTATACGTCCTGGTTGGCAGTGAGGGCGGATTTACTACGGATGAGGTCTTACATGCGCAAGGCGCCGGGGTGTTGATAGCGTCACTTGGCAGACGCATCCTGAGGGCTGAGACTGCGGCCATCGTGGGTGTAGCCCTTGTGCAGTTCCTGTATGGCGATCTGGGCCTACGGCGCTGAGATGCAACAAAGCCCCTTCAGTTTTAATTTTATTTTACCGATATACACAATGTATGGTGAATGTGGTGGTACCACAGGTGGACTGTTGTGCAAACAAAGTGATATCATAGAGCATGAGTTCAGAGTTGCATAACAAGTTTAATATTTTAGGAGGATATACAGATGCGGTTTAACAGTTCACGGTTTGGTGAGTTAGAGGTTGAGGAAGACAAGGTTATAAGTTTCCCTCGCGGGTTGGCGGGCTTTGAGGGATTGACGAGGTACTGTCTGTTGTTTACAGATAAGCCGGTAAAGTGGTTACACTCGGTAGATGACCCGGAGGTGGCCTTTACGCTGGTTGACCCCTTTGTGATACACAAGGACTATACCTTTACGGCCGTAGACGAGGTAGAGGAGTTTTTGCAGTGTAACAAGGTTGAACATTTATTGGTGCTGGTTGCGGCAACTATTGGTGAAAAAGAAATGTTGGTCAATTTTAGCTCTCCCATTGTTATCAACACATCCAACATGAAGGCGGCACAACTGATGATTGTAGATGACAGGGTGCCCTCTAAGGTGGTTGTTCCAATTGCGGCAGGGTAGAACAACTGGCAGCTCAATGATACGATAAGGAGGGGCATACATGGATGTATCAGTTACAGGCATACAGCAAGGTTTGTACCCGACGTATGGGTTATCAGGTGGCACAAGGAATGTCTCAAACGCTCAAAATGCCGATAGCGTTAATAAGCAGGGCGGTGTAAGCGCCGGCACGGATGGTAAAGCCGGCGGCGTCACGGCAGACAATGCCGGGACAACACCGCAAACCAACGCAGATAAGGCACGTGAAATACAGATACAGGTACAAAGACTAAAGCAGCGCGAACAGGCAGTCAAGGCACACGAGCAGGCGCATACGTCCGTTGGTGGTCAATACGCCGGCGCTCCAACGTATGAGTATACCAGGGGGCCTGATGGCAAGAACTATATAAGTGGCGGCGAAGTACCAATTGACGTATCGAAGGAAAAAGAACCCGACGCTACGGTCAGAAAGATGCGGCAGGTCAGGGCTGCGGCCCTTGCCCCCGCAGACCCCTCTCCGCAGGACCAGGCAATTGCCGCCAAGGCAACTAACATAGAGAGCAAGGCTCAACAGGAGTTGATTACAAAACAGTTTGACCAGAGGCAGAAGCAGAAGGACTCCTATATGATGTTGCAGGGGATCGGAAGCTCGGAGACAAAACAAGACGTAGGTTCTAATGTCTCAATTTACGTATAAATAGCGAAAAACCTGATATTAAGGAGGTCTGCAAATGGCTGGTAGTACCCCAATCAACCGTGGATGCCGGGTTTTAAGCCGCTTTTGTATTTTCGTAATATGGCATTGTTACTGTGCTTAATCGATGTGACCACGCCGGACCGGAGTGCTACCTGTCACTTGAAATAGCCATTTTTCCCTTAGCTTAACACGTATGCCCTCAGACCTCACCTACAAGGGAGCACGACTCCTTTGACGCTCCGTAAAAATACGTATTTTGTAATCCAATCGAAATCTGCTATAATACAATGTAACTATAGAGTAGAGGCTCATGACGGAGTTTGACACTGATTTTTTACTTACGGTTTTAGATAAAAGTCCTGAAGGTGTCATAATCCTTGATGCCGACAGACGCATCCTGCTCTGGAACCGCTGGATGGAGAAGGCTTCACGCATTGGCAGAGCCGAGGTAACAGAGCGTGACCTTTGCGATGTGTTTCCCGAACTGGTCGATACACGGATCATGCGCGGGATCGACAACGCCCTCTCCTTTGGACTGCCCACCACGCTGTCCCACAAGTTGACCAACAGACCCTTCCCCCTGTACCAGTCTACGTCTGACCCACGGAGGGACGAAAGGATAAGCCAGGTCGTGCTCATCAGCGGCATACGCTCCAAGGACAGGCGCTTTCGCTGTGTAATCAGGATACAGGATATCACCGACACGGTCTACAGAGAACAGCTCCTGCGTGACCAGACCGAACAGTTGCGCACTGCCGAGGAAATGGCCACAAGCGCCAACAAGGCAAAAAGCGACTTCCTGGCAAACATGAGCCATGAGATACGCACCCCCCTCAACGCCATCATCGGTATGGCCTATCTCACACTCAAAACCAACCTCGATGACAAACAACTGGACTACCTTACAAAGATCAACACCTCTGCCCAGACCCTGCTGGGGGTCATCAATGACATCCTGGACTTTTCCAAGATCGAGGCCGGAAAGCTGGAGATGGAGTATATCCCCTTCCACCTGGATGAGGTGCTGCACAGTGTATCGAACCTGATCACGCTCAAGACCGACGAAAAGGGCATTGAGTTCTGTTTCCACGTAGGCAGGGGCGTTCCGCTGGCACTTGTCGGAGACCCCCTGCGCTTGGGGCAGGTTTTGATCAACCTCTCAAACAACGCCATAAAGTTCACCACAGAGGGGGAGCTAATTATCTGCATCGAGGCTAACGAGGTAACCGATGATATGGCCTGCCTGCACTTTTCGGTCAAAGATACCGGCATAGGGATAAGCCCTCAGCAGATAACCACGCTGTTTCAACCCTTTACGCAGGCCGACTCCTCTACCACGCGCAAGTACGGCGGCACCGGACTGGGATTAACCATATGCAACCGCCTGGTAGAGATGATGAGCGGTCGCATATGGGTAGAGAGTACCCCCGGGGTGGGGTCAGTCTTTCACTTTACGGCGCAGTTTGACAGACAAAACCCCGACAGACGCCGCTTCCGTCTGCCGTCGGATAAATACGTGGGCATGAGGGTGCTCCTGGCCGATGACAATCCGGCAGCACGCGACA
>NZ_JABXWD010000338.1 GCF_019173545.1 Candidatus Magnetobacterium casense
AGGGGACTGGTCCCCTTGCAGGGGGTTCTGAAGGGGGGCGGAGCCGCCCCTTTCTTTCTTGTATGCAAGCAATTTTGATACCCGAAAAAACTCGAATCCGATCAGTATACATGTTTATGCTCTCTTGCTGGGTGCATAAATTTTTGGTGGGCGTCATAAAGCTATTGTTTACCGCACTTTTGTACTTTTTACTAAATAGCCGTTTAATGCAGTTATTGAAGATGGATTCTCGTTTTCACGGGAATGACAGATAATGGCATTTTACGCTCATCTGTGTCATTCTACAGCCTGCCCCTGGCTTGAACAGGGGGTAGGCAGGAATCCATTTTCCACCAAAAATTTATGCTCTCTTGCTTACTTTGTGGCAATATTGATGCGTTAAATGTTACGATAGGGCATAAGGTCGTGGTGTAGTACGCATAGCGCAATGTTGTCAGAATATATAGGCGATATAACACGGACGTTTAACCGTGGGGATGCCAGGGAGGAGTCCTATTATCCGGCGCTCGAAGGATTGCTCAAGGAGTACCTGTGCCTGACCGGTCGACAAGACCTCGTCGTTACAACGCTCCCCAAGAAGACCGACGGCGGCAATCCCGACTTCAGGCTCTGGGACGGCAGGCAGCACATCACCGGATACATCGAAGCCAAGGAGCCATCAACGGATGACCTCGGAAAGACCGAACGCACCGAACAACTAAAACGCTACCTTTACACATTCCCAAACCTGATACTGACAAACTTCCTGGAGTTCAGGCTGTACCGCAACGGTGAACTCATAGACACGGCCACCATAGGCAGCCCCTTTGTGTTAAACGCCCTGCATACAACGCCCCCTGCGGACAATGAGCCGGGATTACGCAGTCTGCTTGACAAGTTCCTTGCCTTCTCCGTGCCCAGGATTTACGACTCAAGTGCCCTGTCGAGGGAGTTGGCTAAACGGACACGCTTCCTGAAAGACGTGATTGTAACTAACGTCCTTGGTGATAACGAAGGGTCAACGGGCGGTGGTATGGCGGGGTTTTACGAGGCCTTTCGCGATTACCTCATAGGCAGTCTCAAGAAGGAGGAGTTTGCAAATCTCTATGCCCAGACGGTCACGTATGGGTTGTTTGCCGCCAGGATGCGCTCCGACGAAGGCTTTAACCGTGAGGGGGCGTTTTCCAGGGTACCCAGGTCGCTTGGCATATTGAGGGATGTCTTTAGGTTTGTCTCTTCGGCAGACCTTCCAAGGCAGATGGAGTGGACCATTGACGACATATCGGATGTCCTGGCCGTCACCGATGTCAAGGCCATCCTGCATCAGTATTTCCACGATGGCAAGGGCGAAGACCCCATCATACATTTTTACGAGACCTTTCTCTCCGAGTATGACCCCAAGACAAGGGAGATGAGAGGGGTTTATTATACACCGCAGCCGGTGGTTTCCTATATCGTGCGTTCGGTCAATAACATACTGAAAGACCAGTTCTTCCTACACGACGGTTTAGCCGGCGATGATGTTACCCTGCTGGACCCTGCCGCGGGGACGTGTACGTTTCTGGCAGAGGCGTCCAAGTTGGCTATAGAGGAGTACACAGCGTCATATGGCAGCGGAGACATGTCCGGCTTTATCAAGCGTCACGTGCTTCAGAATTTTTATGGGTTTGAACTGATGATGGCCCCGTATGCGATAGGACACATAAAGATGTCCCTGATGTTGCAGGAGTTGGGCTATACACTCCAGGATGACGACAGGGCGATGTTGTTTATCACCAACACGTTGGATATGGAGGCACCAGGGCAATCGAGGCTTCCAGGGATGTCATCACTGTCTGAGGAGTCACACAGGGCGGAGGACATCAAGAAGAAAACGCCTATCCTGGTGATATTGGGCAATCCGCCATATTCGGGGCATTCCTCAAACGTTGGCGCTTGGATTTCAAAGGAGATAAAGGCCTACTTTCAGGTTGACGGCATGTCGTTAAAGGAGAGGAACCCCAAGTGGTTACAAGATGATTACGTGAAATTCATACGATTTGCTCAATGGAAGATAGACAGCGCAGGCAAAGGGGTGTTAGCGTTTATCACCAATCACAGCTATCTCGATAGTCCAACTTTCAGAGGGATGAGGAGGTCACTGATGAACAGTTTTGATGATATATATATCCTGAACCTACATGGCAATAGCAAGAGAAAGGAGAAATGTCCTGATGGCTCAAAGGATGAGAACGTGTTTGATATCCAACAGGGAGTATCTATAGCATTTTTTATAAAGAAACAGGGAACAAGAAAAAGGGTCTCCTATGCCGAAATATATGGAGAGAGGGAGACAAAACATTGTTGGCTTGATAAAAATGATATTAACACAACACAGTGGAAAGACATTCAACCCAAATCTGAATACTATTTATTTATCCCAAGAGATGAGAGCTTATTACCTGCCTATGATAAGTATACAAAGATTACTGATATCTTTCCCGTCAACAGTGTTGGGATTGTGACCGCACGTGATAAGCTAACAATACATAGGACAAGAGATGAAGTGTGGCAAACCGTACTGAATTTTTCAAGGCTTGATACAAGAGATGCAAGACAGGCCTACAGCCTGGGCATAGATACAAGGGACTGGAAGGTAGAACTTGCACAAAAGGATTTACTAAACGGTGGCTTGGATAGGAAAAATATTTTGCCCATATTGTATAGACCCTTTGACATCCGTTTTACTTATTATACAGGAAACTCTCGCGGTTTCCACTGTATGCCCCGAACAGAAATTATGCAACACATGGTACAGGGTAATATTGGATTGATTACCGTTAGACAAGTTGCAGAAGGAGTTTTTAATCATGCTTTTGTATCGGAACGCATTATTGAAAGCCGTGTAACTTTAAGCAATAAAGGCATAGCATTTCTCTTTCCACAGTATCTTTCTTTATCTCATTATGAAGGAAACGAAATAATCAAACAATCAAACATAAGTCCCAATATAATCAAATCCTTATCCAAGCTCTACAAGACCGAGCCATCCCCGGAGGAAATCTTCCACTACATCTACGCCGTTCTCTACTCAAACACGTACAGGACCAGGTATGCGGAGTTTCTGAAGATCGACTTTCCGCGAGTGCCGTTTACAAGAGACCATAGCGTGTTTACCAGGATGGCCCAATACGGTAAAGACCTTGTTGAGCTGCATCTGCTTAAGGCGCCTGATCTTGAACCACCCCTTGCAAGGTTTCAGGGCAATGGCGATAACAAGGTCATTAAACTGCGATACGACAATACACGGCAACACCTCTATATCAACGCAACCCAATACTTCGAGGGACTCCCCAACGACGTATGGCAGTATCAGATCGGCGGCTACCAGGTGTGCGAAAAATGGTTAAAAGACAGAAAGACAAGAACCTTGTCCTTTGAAGAGGTAAAATCCTATTGCAAGATAGTTACAGCGCTCCAAAAAACTATCAATATCCAGAATGAAATCGATATGCTCTACCACAAACTGGAAGATGCTTTGTAATAATATGTAAATGGGACCGCCGGGGCTTTTCCTCACGAATTATGCCTTTATACTGATAGCAAGGGTGTTGCGCATCAGCGTGGGACTTTTGCTCCTGTTTGGTGTTGCCAGGTACCTGCCGGTGGTGGAGTTTGGGGACTTCCTG
>NZ_JABXWD010000339.1 GCF_019173545.1 Candidatus Magnetobacterium casense
CCCCCTACCCCCCACAAGAAGGGCGGCTCCGCCCCCTCCTTGACCTCCCCTGCAAGGGGACCAGTCCCCTTGACCCCGTTTATCTTACCCACCAAAAGTTTATGCACCCGAAGTCTCTGAGAAAACCCAAGGGGGGCGTCTTATTATTTCCTTGACCACCACCACTTGCCTACTTTTTTTATGGTCTTGCGCAACAGGAAGCCTCTGATAAAACCCAGGGGGTCGCCTTTTATTTCCCTGACCACCTCCACTGGCTGCCCCTGTATAATGTCATCAAATGGCCGTATTACACTGCAAAAGTTGTACTTCATCACGGTGTCCATGTAGGACATCATAGTGCCGGTCCACTTGTTGGTTCTGATCAGGTGGTCGTAGATCAGTATTTCGCCGTTGGGTTTCATGACCCGCACGACCTCGGCAAAGGCCCTCTGCGGGTCATAGACGCACGTGAGAAAGAGGTCAAGGATTGCCTTGTCAAAGGTATCTGCGGGGAAGTCCAGGTGTTCTGCATCCATGATAGTCAGGCGGATGTTTTGACCGTTACCCTGGAGCTTCAGTTTTGCTGCCGCTATGCCCAGCATTACTTCGCTGATGTCAACTCCATCCACCACGACATCATTGGGCAGATACGGCAAGTCGTAACCGCTGCCAATCCCCGGTATAATCACCCTGTCGGCAGGTCTGAAGCTGCACATCTGTATCGCCTTTTTTCTCCAGCCTCTCAGTGGCAACATCATCATCGGATAGAAAAACGGTATGAACGTGTTAAACGATAACTGCTTGAATTTATTTTTAAGATCAAATTCCATAGTAGTCTATTATAACATACAACACGGTAAGAAGGGGTCAAGGGGTCAGCGACCCCCGGCTTAGTAGGGGGCTGGCCCCCTTGCAGGGGGTTCTGAAGGGGGCCAGGTGCGCATTGAGCCGGGGGGCGCTGACCCCTCCTGGAGCGCCAAGAAGCGGAGCCGCCCCTTTCTTTCCTTCTTCTTAGGGGGGTGAACTATTACGAAAGTGGCAGTTTGCGGCAGGTGTGCCCCACCGCCTACAGCACGGACAAGGCCTTCATCAGACACTCCTTTTTCTTGAGGTCGAGGACATCCGTGAACTTTACGGCAACCTTTATGTACTCGGGGTCCTTGTAGCCTTCCAGGACCTCTATCCTGGCCACGAGGCCGTTGATCTCCATGATGCTGCTGTCGGCACCCAACTCCAGAAACACCAACACGCTGCTCGATATCTGCGGGTAGGGCGCATTGACCTTGAACAATCCCAACATCCCCCCCATGCTCACGTCCAACAGTATCCCCGTGCTGACATACGAATCAAACGCCAACGACACAAGCTCGCTCTTCCTGTCCACGCTAAGACGCGAAAACCTCCGCATGTCCTCGTTGAACATCGATAGCCGAATGTAAAACGTTGTGCCATCCCCCGGCCTCGAATCAAACGTTATCTCCCCATTGTGCCACTTCATCACCTGATGCGCTATGTTCATCCCCACGCCGCGACCACGACCCTTGGCGCTCTCAAAGGGCAAGAAAAACCTCGACACCACCTTCTCCGGTATCCCGCCGGCGTTGTCCCTGATTTCGATGACCGCGTAATCACCTTCCTGGTACGTCCGAAACTCTATCACACGTACATCCTGCTGACGCCTTTGCCACTCCTCCCACACGTTCTTGACTATGTTAAAAAGCACCTCCTCACGAATCGCAAACTCATCACACAACAACTCCAAACCCTGAGCAAATTCATGACGGATCGTTACCTCGGCATTGTTAAATTTGGCCAACCGACTGAGCTTCTCCGATACCGTCAATACGATGTCACTGATGTTGCTCCTCTGCATCTCACACTTCAGACTCGTCAGCTTCAGGAAGTCCTCACTGAGCAAACTGATTTCGTTAAATGCCTCGTTGAGCGTCGATTGCTTTTCGGCATCGTCTATGTCGTTGTCGAACAACGTAAGTATCCCGGTAAATGCCTTGTTCTTTATGGCGTGCGCCTTACGACGCTCGATGCTATGCCACTCCTGCAAGTAAATAATCGGCGCAAAATACTCCCCGATGTCGCGAAATAAATCTACATCTGCCTGATGCGGCTCCCGCTCCATCAAAAACTCTATGCACCCAAACGTCGTGTTCAGGAAACTCAACGGCTTGGCTATTATGTGCGCAATCTCAAACCCCGTCCTCTGCGCCGGATAATGAAAGTACGTCGGATACGACGGCGCATACGTTATGATCTGCTTCCTCTCACGTATGCACTCCCCCGCTATGCTCTCCCAGGGTACCGACAGATTCAATAACACCTTCTTGTTCTCCTTGATGTAACAAAAGGTAGGAAACCCCCGGTCCACAAACACCGTCAACGTCTGAAACGTATCTATCGCCTTACGACAATAATCATTGATCCGGTCCAATATCTCTTCCAAACTATCAGACGTCTCAGCAATCCTTGATATCTCACGCAACATTACATAGGATTATACCGCCTCTCCCTGAGTGTTGTCAAATGCTAAGATTTTGCCATCTTTGCCGAAGGCTGCAAACGTAGAACGGGTCGGGACGACCCTTTCTACATTCCCCCCGCACACCCTCCCACCCCCACTTCAACCCACCCCCCCAGCCCTTTACGGGGTCAAGGGGGCTGGGCTCCCTTGTGGAGGGGTCTGTGGGGAGGCAACGCCTCCCATTCTCTCTTTCTCCTTCCCTTGTTCTTTTACCCTGAAGAGCCTAAGGACGGGGAAGTTGTTGTACACCTCTTCATATAACTCTCTGTCGTAATTGCCCAGGACGTACATCTGATTGAAGTTTGAGGCATAGACCTCTTCGTTGAGCAAATAGAGCGCAAAGACATCCCGCCCCCGCACAAACAACTCAAGATACAGGCCGTCACTGCGTGGATAATCAACCTGCTTGATGACCGCACCATCACGGATGTATATGGCCTTTTTTATGGGATAAGCGTTGTTGACAACGCCCCTGACCATGTCCACCTGATACTTGTTGCAACCATAGACGCTGTTTACAAACGTGTTGCACTGCAAATACACAAGGACAAGCTCACTCCTGGCAGAATGACGCACCGGATCAACCCCGCGGATAGAGTATATCCACGAAAACTTGAGGATCATATCCCGCGTAAACAACAGATACAGCCTGTCGTTTCTGACGTCGTCCAGGACGGAATTAACGGTGCGACCATCCAGGATGGCCTCAGGGGTTACAGAGGAGCCATTGCCGTTTAACAGGCTTATGACGTTGTACAGCTCGACCTGACTTTTGGACGTAAGCCCGTGAGCGATCAGATAGGTCTTGTTGCCTCTCTGTGCGCCGCCGTCTATAAAGGTGGCAAATCCGCCAATGTCCTCTATGGCATAGCCGTTGTCCCACCACGACAGGACAGTCGAGTTCAACGGCAGACGGCTTTTCAGATACAACAGGTCTGTGTACGTCTGTGGAGTTACCGATGGCGCGGGGACGTAATCATAACCGGTCTGTCCTAGTATCGACAGGCAAAACACAACGGCCAGGGCATATGGCAGCAGCTCCTTCAGACGTGGCCGCTTGACGTGCAACTTTCCAAGGACAAAGCCCGCACCAGCCGTCAAGGCATACCCATATCCAACCC
>NZ_JABXWD010000034.1 GCF_019173545.1 Candidatus Magnetobacterium casense
TTTTAAGGATATATGGCGGCTCTACAGAAGCATCTGTCTGTACACAATGGTAACCTCGTCAGAGAGTTTGACCTGCTCTACGATACCTTGCATATAGCAGGCTACTATCGAGGGTTACTGTCAGGTGTGGCGGTAGTGAAGGATGCCCTTAAGGCTGCCGATAATTTCATCAGGAAAGTTATTGGGAATCCTTAAAACGAACGTTTGAGGTGAGAAATGATGACGTTGCAAGAGATCGAAAGGGCAATAACAGACCTATCGGAAGACGATTTTGCAAAGCTGAGGAACTGGTTTGAAGAACTCGACGCCGAGATTTGGGACAGGCAATTTGAACAAGATGCAACGCCCGGCAGACAGAGAGTCATCTCCGAGGGGGCTCAGGGATTTTAAAAGTGGCAACTATAAAGAGATATGAGACATTAGAGCGTTTTGCCTGAATGTGATTGATTGTGCTATACTATATCAAAAAAGGAGGATTAACAAGTATGGGAACAGAGACTTTATCGCCGGAGATGACAAGCACTATCAAACAACTTATCTTGGATACCTTGAAAGAGATGTCTATGCAAGCGCCGGACAACTTGACGTTGTTGTTTTTTCAGTTAAGCAAGGAGTTTGGGGATTTCAAAAGAGAAGTCGAATTAAGGTTCGACAAGGTCGATGAACGGTTCGACAAGGTCGATGAACGGTTCGACAAGGTCGATGAACGGTTCGACAAGGTCGATGAACGGTTCGACAAGGTCGATGAGCGGTTTGCTAAGGTCGATGAGCGGTTCGACAAGATTGAGAGAGAAATGGTGACGAAGGATTACCTGAAGGAGGCTCTGACAGATTTTGCAGCCCAAATAGGAGTGGGCGTGAGGAAGATAGTCAAAGAAGAGATGAAACAAGCACTATCAGAGCAGTAGACAACTATGATGGCTGTGTGTTGCGTAAAAAAAGGGAGCATTATTATATTAGGGGCAGATGCTCCTCTTTTTTTGTCCTTGGTGATTTAACAGAGATAATTGTGTAATAATACGATATCAGCAGATAAAAGCCTAATATTTTAGTTTACGCCAGTAATCCACCATTTATCCGGTCAAAATGGACGTTGCATAAGATGTGACGGATGTGTCAAATTACTATCAGCACTCGTTGATGGTGAGTGCTAACAACAGTAAATCGAAAGGAGATAAAGTCTATGAAGTTCAAACCTCTGAAAGAACGTGTGTTTGTCAGTTACAAGGAAGAAATGGCCATGACTGCCGGCGGACTCTACGTCCCCGATACAGCCAAGGAAAAACCACAAAGGGGAAAGGTCGAGGCCGTTGGCTCGGAAGTCAAGGAACTCAAGGTCGGTGATGAAGTCCTGTTTGACAAGTACTCAGGCTCAAAGGTTAATATCGACGGTACGGATTATCTGATCGTCAAAGAAGAAGACATTCTAGGAATTATTGAATAAAGTGCGAGCCGCACTGGCAATAAAAGGAGGATATAAATGGCTGCAAAACAACTGGCCTTTGATGAGGCCGCACGTAGGGAAATATTAGAGGGGATATCGATTCTAAACAACGCCGTCAAGGCAACCCTTGGCCCTAAGGGCAGAAATGTTATCATCGACAAGAAATTTGGCTCCCCCACGATCACCAAAGACGGCGTCACGGTGGCAAAAGAAATAGAGCTAAAAGACCCCTACCAGAACATGGGCGCACAGCTCCTCAAGGAAGTCGCCTCCAAGACCTCTGACATCGCCGGAGATGGCACCACGACCGCCACGGTCCTGGGACATGCCATCTATAGAGAAGGTATCAAGAACGTCGTAGCAGGCGCAAACTCTATGGACCTCAAGCGGGGCATCGAAAAGGCCGTCGAAGCCGTCGTTGCCAAACTCAAGAGCCTGAGCAAGCCCGTCGCCGATAAGAAAGAGATCGCACAGGTTGGCACAATTTCGGCCAACAACGACCCCTCCGTGGGCAACCTCATAGCCGAAGCCATGGACAAGGTCGGCAAGGATGGCGTCATCACCGTCGAAGAGGCCAAGAGCATGGTCACCTCCCTGGAGGTCGTCGAGGGAATGCAGTTTGACAGGGGATACATCTCGCCGTACTTCGTCACCGACTCCGAGCGGATGGAGTGCGTCCAGGAGGATGCATACATCCTGCTGCACGACAAGAAGGTTTCCAGCATGAAAGACCTCCTGCCACTGTTGGAGCAGATCGCAAAGATGGGTAAACCCCTCATGATAATCGCCGAGGACATCGAGGGCGAGGCCCTTGCCACCCTCGTGGTCAACAAGCTGCGCGGAACGCTGCACGTCAGCGCCGTAAAGGCCCCGGGCTTTGGCGAAAGAAGAAAGGCCATGCTTGAGGACATAGCAGTACTGACCGGTGGCACCGTTATCTCTGACGACCTGGGCATGAAGCTCGAAAACGTCAAGATGATAGACCTCGGAAGGGCAAAGAAGGTCACCGTTGACAAGGACAACACGACCATCATAGATGGCGGAGGCGATACCGCCAAGATTCAGGGCAGGGTCAAGCAGATAAAGACACAGATCGAGGAGACCACCTCCGATTACGATAGAGAGAAGCTCCAGGAGAGGCTTGCCAAACTGGTTGGCGGCGTGGCGGTCATAAACGTCGGTGCTGCAACAGAGACCGAAATGAAAGAGAAAAAGGCCAGGGTAGAAGACGCCCTCCACGCCACAAGGGCAGCCGTTGAAGAGGGTATCGTCCCCGGTGGCGGCGTGGCACTCTTGCGCTGCATCTCGGCCATCGATGATCTCAACCTCGAAGGCGACCTCAAGATCGGTGCCAACATCGTCAAGAAGGCACTCGAAGAGCCTATCAGGCAGATCGTATACAACACAGGCCTGGAAAGCGCCACCGTCATAGAGAAGGTAAAGGCCTCCAACGAGGTCAACTATGGCTTCGACGCACAAAACGAGGTCTTTGTCGATATGATCCAGTCCGGTATAATCGACCCCACAAAGGTCACCAGGTGCGCCCTGCAGAACGCCGCATCGGTGTCGGCCCTGATGCTAACAACCGCAGTGATGATCACAGAACTGCCGGATAAAGAAGAAAAGATGCCACACGGTGGAGGACATCCAGGCATGGGCGGCATGGGAGATATGTACTAAAATCACTTTTACGCTTGTCAACACGAGGGGGGGCTGTATTGGCCCCCCCATATTATTTGACACGCTGATTGGTAAAATATTAAGGGGTTTTGACAATAGGGATTTTAACGGCACATTTATGTTAAAATAACTGGTAAATTGGTAAAATGGATGAGAGAACGAAAAAGATACTGATAGCCGTCATACAGAGCTATATACAGTCGGCAGCTCCGGTGGGCTCGAGGTACATAAGCAAAAAGTACGGCTTGGGTATATCCCCTGCCACGATCAGAAACACCATGTCAGATCTGGAAGAGATGGGTTATCTCAGCCAGCCGCACACATCCTCCGGAAGGATGCCAACCGATAAGGGCTACAGACTGTTCGTGGAGGAACTACGTGCCTGCAGCGTCAATGCCAACGACGACCTGCTTGCACTGCTTGCTACCCAAAACCTCTGCTCTATGGGAGACCTCAACGACCTGCTCGACTCCGTTACCCGGATGCTTTCCGAGTACTCGCGCTACCTGGTCGTGACCCTGTCTTCTACGATGGAAAAATGCATCCTGAAAAAAATAGACTTCTCCGTCCTCAGGGACAACGTCGTCGTTGTCTTGTTGCTGACCGAAGAAGGGGTTGTCAAGCATAAGACGGTTGAAAGCAGGGACGGCCTGACGCAGGGCGACCTCAGACAGATGGCCGCATATCTGAACTCACAGTTCAAAGGCTGCACGTTGGGCGATATACGCAATGCCCTCCTTGACATCGTCTACCAGGAGATGGCCATGAGGGATGACCTCATAGCGGTGGCGCTTAATCTGTGCAAGAATGCTATATACCCCTGTAATCTGGACGTCTTTATATCGGGCATAAGCGCCCTCATAGACTTGCCGGATTTCTGCGATATACAGAAGATAAAGGAACTTTCAAAGGCGGTTGACGATAAACAAAAAATCATAAACCTGCTCGATAAGATGATGGAAAGTGAGGGCGTGCAGGTCTACATAGGCACCGAGTCCTTCCTCGATACCGAGGAGTTAAGCCTGGTGGCGTCAACTTTTTGTGACAAGGGCAGGCCCTTCGGTGTGCTTGGCCTCATAGGTCCACAGAGAATGGACTATGCAAACGCCATCTCAATTGTTGATACTTCTGCCAGGTTTCTTTCCAATCACTTGCAGGGCAGATGACAGGAGTGTGGATACAAACATGGACGAACACAATATCAATGAACAACAGAGAGATAACGTACAAGGAGATAACGCCGTTACGCCACCAGAGGTCGTTGATGTCGTGGTGGTCGAGCAGGGGCAGCCAGAAGGACAACCCGATACGGCTGAACTGGAAAAGATAAAGGAACAGATGGCCGAAACAAAAGATAAGTATATGAGACTTTACGCGGAGTTTGATAATTATAAAAAGCGCGTGCAGAGGGAAAAAGAGGATATCCTGAAGTATGGCATGGAGCCTCTGGTGGGTGATCTCTTGCCGGTTATAGACAACCTCGAGGCGGCATTGAGCCACGCCTCAAACTCCACGGCTGCATCGTTGTCCACAGGGGTGGAGCTGACCCTCAAGGAGTTCAAAAAGGCCCTCAGCCGATACGGCGTGGTTGAAATCGAGGCAAAGGGCAAACCCTTTGACCCCGCCTTCCACGAGGCCATGGCAGAGACCGAAAACAACAACGTGGACGACAGAACGGTGCTGGAGGAGTTCAGAAAGGGATATATGTTTAAGGAACGGGTGTTGAGGGCCTCGCTGGTGAAGGTCTCCAAAAAAGCCTGAACCATAGACATAATGAAAGGTCTTTGACAATGATAACCAAAAAGATGATTAAGTCGATCAACACAGAGATAAAGAAGGAGGAAGAAAATGGGTAAGGCAATAGGCATTGACCTTGGAACGACTAATTCTTGTGTGGCTGTTGTGCAGGGGGGGGAACCCGTTGTTATACCCAATCAGGAAGGCAGCAGGACTACACCATCGGTTGTTGCCTTTACGGATAAGGGTGAGAGACTCGTTGGACAGATAGCCAAGAGACAGGCAATAACAAACCCTGAGAATACGGTTTTTTCCGTCAAAAGACTGATGGGCAGGAAGTTTGATTCCAGAGAGGTACAGGATGCCAAAAAGAGACTACCTTACAAGATAGCAGAGGCCGCTAACAGTGATGCCCACGTTGAGTGTCGGGGCAAACGCTATTCCCCGCCGGAGATTTCGGCCATGATCCTGCAAAAACTCAAGCAGGCCGCAGAAGACTTCCTCGGAGAGCCTGTCACCGAGGCCGTGATCACCGTGCCGGCCTACTTCGATGACAGTCAGAGACAGGCCACAAAGGACGCCGGAAAAATAGCCGGCCTCAACGTACTGAGGATCATTAACGAGCCAACGGCAGCATCGCTGGCCTACGGCATTGATAAAAAGAAGGAAGAAAAGGTCGCCGTCTATGACCTCGGAGGCGGTACCTTTGACATCTCCATCCTTGAGATTGGTGAGGGTGTCATCGAGGTCAAGTCTACCAATGGGGATACCTACCTCGGAGGGGACGACTTCGACATCAGAATAATGGACTGGCTGGTGGAGGAGTTCAGAAAGGAGCAGGGTATAGACCTCAAAAATGACAAGATGGCCCTGCAGAGGTTGAAGGAGGCCGCAGAGAGGGCAAAGATAGAACTCTCAAGCGCTGCCGAAACGGAGATCAACCTGCCCTTTGTCACGGCCGATGCCGCAGGCCCAAAGCACTTGCTTGTCAAGCTCTCCAGGGCAAAGTTTGAACAGCTCACAGACGATCTTATCAGGAACAGCATCGACCCTTGCAGGTTGGCCCTAAAGGATGCAGGACTGTCAACCTCTGATATCCACGAGGTGTTGCTGGTGGGTGGTTCTACGAGGTCGCCAAAGGTACATCAGACCGTCCAGAGCTTCTTTAACAAGGAGCCTAATAAAACTGTAAACCCTGACGAAGTTGTGGCCGTTGGAGCCGCCATACAGGCTGCCGTCCTCAAGGGAGACGTCAAAGAGGTACTGCTGCTGGATGTAACGCCCCTGTCGCTGGGCATTGAGACCCTCGGTGGTATCTTCACCAAGCTAATAGAGCGAAACACTACAATCCCGACAAAGAAATCGCAGGTATTTTCAACGGCCACGGACAACCAACCGGCCGTCACGATAAAGGTCTTTCAGGGTGAGCGTGAAATGGCCTCAGACAACAAACTCCTGGGAAACTTTGAGCTGCTTGGCATCCCGCCGGCACAGCGTGGAATACCCCAGATAGAGGTGACATTTGACATCGATGCAAACGGCATCCTGCACGTCTCTGCCAAGGACCTTGGCACCGGCACGGAGCAGTCTATCAGGATAACCGCTTCAAGCGGATTGACGGAGGCCGAGATCAAAAAGATGATCCGGGAGGCCGAGTCGCACGGTGAGGAAGATAAGAGAAAGAAGGAACTGGCAGAGGCCAAAAACGAGGCCGATACGCTGGTCTATTCGGTGGAGAAGTCCTTGAAAGAGTACGGTAGCAAGCTCTCCGATTCCGAAAAGAGCGAAGTGGAAAGCGCCCTCAGCAGGTGCAAGGACCTCAAGGACAAGACATCCGACCCACAAGAGTTAAAGTCTGCCATAGAGGTACTGACGACGGCCTCTCACAAGTTTGCCGAACACATATACAAGGACGCCTCGGCCAAAGGGGCAGATGGCGCCGAAAGTGATCTCAAGCAAGAGGCCAAACCTGATGAAGACGTCGTTGAAGCCGAATTTGAAGACGTTGATAAAAAGAAGGATAAATGAAGTGGCCTCAGAGGTAAAAAGCGTTAAGCCATGAAAGATTACTACGATATCTTGGGGGTTGGCAAAAATGCCACCCCCGATGAACTAAAAAAGGCATTCAGGCAACTGGCCCTAAAGTTTCATCCCGACAGAAATTCCGGTGATAAGGCGTCGGAGGAGAAGTTTAAGGAGATCAACGAGGCCTACTCGTGCCTGAGTGACCCCAACAAGCGTGCCAACTACGACAGGTTTGGTACGGCTGATGGCGGCGGTATGGATTTTGGCGGATTTTCTGCTGCCGGTGGTTTTACGGATATCTTTGATGACTTCTTTGGTGACATCTTCAGAAGTGCAACTGGCGGGGGACAACGCAGACAGCGTGCCACGCGTGGGTCTGACCTGCGTTACGACATGGAGTTGTCTCTGAAGGAGGCTGCTTTTGGTACGGAGAAGACTATAAACATCCCGCGACACGAGTCATGCCAGACGTGTTCTGGTACCGGCAGTGCCGACGGCAAGAAGCCTGTTACCTGTACGGTGTGTAACGGGGCAGGGCAGATGCGTTTTCAGCAGGGATTCTTTGCCATAAGCAAGACGTGCAGCCGGTGCAACGGTGCAGGCACGATCATCGTTGAACCGTGCAATCAGTGTCGTGGGGTTGGCAGGATCAAGAGGACTCGTTCGGTGTCGGTCAAGATACCGGCGGGGGTGGACAGCAACACAAAGCTGAAGATGTCCGCAGAGGGGGAGCTTGGCAGTCTTGGTGGGCCTCCAGGGGACCTGTATATATTTATCAGTGTGCAGGATGACCAGTTCTTCAAGAGAGAGGGGATGCATATCATCTGTGACGTTCCGATCAGTTATACGATAGCTGCCCTTGGTGGTGAGGTTGAGATTCCTACGCTTAGGGGGAGTGAGCGTATCAAGATACATTCGGGCACGCAATCCGGTGAGTTGTTCAGGCTCAGGGGCGAGGGGCTTTCCCGCATTGGCGGACACGACAGGGGAGACCAGATCGTAAGGATCGCCATAGATGTCCCAAAGAAGCTCACACAGAGGCAGCGGGAATTACTGGAGGAGCTTGCCAGTATCAACGGAGAGGAAGTGCAGAAGCGTTTTTCCGATAAGGTAAAGGGATTCTTCACCGGCGAATAGTTGCAAGCCAAAATAAAAAAAAAGGGAGAAGGACTCTGTCCTTCTCCCTCAGACCCTCATCCTGCAAGGGGACCAGTCCCCTTGACCCCGTAAAGGACATCTTGTTTACCCACCCAAAATTTATGCTCCCCGTCGAATTGCCTGATGGAATTGACAGCCGTTTGTGTGGTACAATATTAGCGGTCTAAAGGGAAAGCGTATTTAATGATATTTTGGAGAAACCGGGTAGTACCACAATCAACCGTGGTTGCCAGTATTTAAGCCACTTTTATATTTTCGCAGGACGGCATTGTTACTGTGCTTAAGCGATGTGACCACGCCGGACTGGAGTGCTACCAGAAACCGGCAATCGTGATAAAATAGCCAACAGTACAGGGGAAACCGATAGACACAATGAAGATATTGATCATAAAGCCAAGCTCCCTGGGGGATGTCATCCATGCGCTGCCTTTTCTGAGCGCCTTGCGTGAGGGGTATCCGCAGGCCGAAATCCACTGGGTCATCGCCAGGGGGCTGTACGATCTGCTGGATGGCCATCCGATGATCAACAGACTCTGGGCCATAGACAAGGACCAATGGAAGAGACCCTGGCGCATCACAAAAACCGTTGAAGAACTCAACGCCTTACGAGTTGGACTGAGAGATGAACGCTTCGGTGTCGTCGTTGATCTGCAGGGGCTTTTCAGGAGCGGTCTTGTCGCTGCGTTGTCGGGATGCCCACGCAGGATCGGATTAAAGGAGGCCAGGGAGGGCAGCAGGATGTTTTACAATGAACTTGTAGATGGTGGCAGGGACCTGCACGCCGTTGACAGATACCTGAGGGTGGCAACCACCGCACTTGGGTGCAAGGTGCCTTCGGTGGCCTTCCCCCTGCCGATGGGTGAGCCGCCGGAGGGGCTTGCGCAGAGGGACTTTGCCGTCATCGTTCCCGGCGCCCGGTGGAAAACCAAGCAGTGGGAGGCGGAGAAGTTCGGTCAGGTGGCCGCAAGACTGCCTGTCTCTTCGGTTGTCATCGGCAGCGCTGACGACGCAGAGGCCGCAGCGGTGGTAGTTGCGCACTCGGCAGGGAAGGCCATAAACCTTGCCGGCAAGACGTCCTTAAAGGATATCGTCGGTATAATCGGCAGGGCACGCCTCATGATCACCAATGACACCGGCCCCATGCACATCGCAGCAGCCCTGAATGTCCCCGTGTTTGCCGTCTTTGGCCCCACAGACCCAAAACTCACAGGCCCATATGGTTGCTCAGGTTGTGTATTCAGAACCGCAATTGCATGTTCGCCATGCCGTAAGAAAAATTGCAGAACAAAAAAATGTCTGAGGGATTTATCTTTTCAATCGGTTTATGAAACAATATATGACAGTGTTTTCTCAGGTGCTTGCCAGGAGGTTGACCCACTGGCGGCAATAACACTTGTACGGGTTTAGATATTCAAAACAAAGGAGGCAGATATTATGACTATCGGTTTACTTGTAACGAGGGATGGTTTTAAGGAAGACATCGTTGGCCTGACCAAGGCTGCGGCAGGCAAGGGACACACCGTCATCATCTTCATGATGGATGACGGCATACGACACTCACAGGATGCAGACTTCCAGGCGCTGAAGGACCTGCCCGGTGTGAGCATGAGCCTGTGCGACCACAGCGCAAAGCTCAGAGACGTTACCGAGGGTATGATCCCGGCGTGCATCACCGCCGGCAGCCAGTACCAGAACTCAGTAATGAACCAGGACGCCGACCGGGTGATCCTCATTTAACAATCAATAACCAACTGGGAGATAACTAACACTATGGCCAAGAAAATAGCAGTACTCGTAAGAGACAGACAGGGAGAGGCACTAAGGATGAGCATCGGTATAACCGTCATGGACGACATTATAGACGTCTTTATCCTGGACAAAAAGATCGTCGAAAACGAGGAAAACTCCATGAACCTCGAAATGATCAAGGACATGGGCATGAACCTGTGCACAAACATCCAGGGCTACGACGACATACAGTACGTCGCAACAGAGGAAATTGGCAGAAAACTCCTGGAGTATGACAATATCCTTGCTTACTAAAAACCGGAGGTAAAATGAAGATACTACTGATCCAAAAACATGACCTTAACGACACGGGCAAGGTCATAATAGACGAAATGAAGAAACACGCAGAGCTTACTACCATCGATATGCGTACCGACAAGGACTACGGTAAGATTATTGACAGCGTTGTAAGCAACGATAAAGTCATTACGTGGTAGGCGTTGCACGGTGTGGGGGGGAGGTTTGCCCCCCAATTTTTTTTGTTGTCAGAAAAAGTCTTTGCTTATTGTACACTTAAATGTGTATACTGTATAATTATTGTAATAAGGAGGTCATTTTATGCCTAAAAAAGTAGCGCTATTAACGGCGGGCGGATTGGCGCCATGTCTAAGTTCAGCGGTGGGGGGACTCATCCAGCGTTACAGTGAGATATTACCGGAGACGGAGATCATCGGATTTACCAACGGCTATGACGGCCTGCTGCGTAAGAGCTTCATAACGGTTACGCCCGAGGTGAGACAGAACGCCCACCTGCTGCATGGGTTTGGCGGCAGTCCGCTTGGCAATAGCCGTGTGAAACTGACAAACGTCAAGGATTGCGTCAAGAAGGGCCTGGTCAAGGAGGGCCAGAATCCCCTGCACGTGGCAGCGGAAAACCTCAAGGAACTCGGCGTAGAGGTGCTGCACACCATCGGTGGTGATGACACAAGCCTCACGGCGGCAGACCTGGCAAAGTACCTGCACGAAAACGGCTATGAGTTGACCGTCATCGGTCTGCCCAAGACCGTGGACAACGACGTCTCACCCATCGTGCAAACCCTTGGAGCCTACACGGCGGCAGAACACGGGGCAAACTTCTTCTTAAACGTTGTCGGTGAAACCTCGGCAAACCCCGGGATGTTGATAGTCCATGAAGTTATGGGCAGAAACTGCGGCTATCTGACCGCAAGAACCGCTTACGAGTACAACAAACTGATAAAGAGAATATCCTTTGTGGACTCCTTCGGTATCTCAAGCAACACCTACGGGGTGGATGCCGTACTCATACCGGAGGTCGAGTTTGACCTGAACAAGCTGGCCGCCCTTCTCAAGGACAAGCTGGCAAAAAACGACTGCGCCAAGATATTCATATCCGAAGGCGCCGGGGCGGCAGGTATAGTCAAGGAGCTTGAGTCCAAGGGACTTGAGGTTCCACGCGATGCCTTTGGTCACGTGAAACTGGACAAGGTCAACGTTGGACAGTGGCACGCCGACACCCTCTCAGGTATGATCGGAGCCGGCAAGGTGCTCGTACAGAAGAGCGGCTACTATGCCCGTGCGGCCCGGCCAAACATTCATGACATCATGCTGATAAAGTCCATGACGGACCTGGCCGTGGAGATGGCCGTTGCGGGCATACCGGGGATACTCGGACATGATGAAGAGAGAAACGGTGTATTGCGTGCCATCGAATTTACGCGTATCAAAGGGGGCAAGCCCTTTGATCCAAATGTGGATTGGTTTAAGACTCTGCTAAAAGACATCGGGCAGCCGGACCTCAAGTAGCAATACGTGTTATAATCAACAAAATGGCCTCATTCATTTGGTGATAGCTAAGGGGTGGGGCCTTTATTAAAAAACATGAGATTTATGGAGTAAGTAAACTATGCTAAATGATATGAAGATTAAGACCAAGTTGTATCTGGGGTTTGCCGTGGTGTTTTCTCTTATACTGGTAACCGGTGTTATAAACTTTATAAATGTGAAAAACCTCGTAAGTGAGATAAACCATGCAGAGGAGCTCAGCAATAGCCTTATAACTGAAATTGCGAGCAAGGACCAGGCAAGGGGTAAGACAATCCAGGACAAGCTCACGGAGATTCACAATGCCGCTGAATCTGCGGAGACCAGGGATATCATAGTAATGATCGCTATGGTTATACTGACTATGTTGGCAAGTGTGTCTATAGCCATGTTTTTAAACAGGTCGATAACCCAACCGATCATTACTATAGCCGGCACGGCTGAGTCTATATCCGAGGGCAACCTCCACGTGGAATCCATGCGTGTGGATAGCCGTGATGAGGTTGGCACGCTAATGGGTGCGGTTAATCGGATGAAGGACTCGTTAGCCGGTGTTATCGATCAGATATCCGATACGGCGGGGCAGTTGACGTCGGCCTCGGAGGTGTTATCGAGTTCCGTGCAGCAGATAACCCGCAAGGTCGATGACCAGGCATCACGGGCGGGGCAGTTGTCCACCTCTTCGACGGAGATGTCTCAGACGGTTATCGATATAGCCAAGAACGCCTCAGAGATAGCCGCCTCAGCCAGTGACACACTAGCAACGGCACAAAAGGGCGCCGACGTTGTCATCAAGACCGTCAACGAGGTCGATGAGATATCCAACACTGTCTCTAACCTGGCCCAGGTGATGACCACCCTTGGGGATCGCTCCAAACAGATCGGCGACATCGTAAGCGTCATAAATGACATAGCCGACCAGACAAACCTGCTGGCCTTAAACGCCGCCATAGAGGCAGCCAGGGCCGGTGAACAGGGCAGAGGCTTTGCCGTTGTTGCCGATGAGGTCAGGAAGCTCGCCGAAAAAACGGCCAAGGCCACCACCGAAATCAGCGAAATGATAAACGCCATCCAGCGGGAGACGGACAAAGCCGTGTCATCGATGGAGGAGAGTCTCAAGCGCGTTGAATCCGGCTCACGGTTCTCCCAGGAGGCCGGCACGGCACTGCAAACCATCGTCAGCAGTGTGCAGGAGCTTCAGACCATGGTACTACAAATAGCCTCCGCCACCGAGGAGATGTCCACCGTAACCGAAACCATGACAACCGACATAGAATCCATAGCAGCCGCAGCCAACGAAACATCCTCTGATGCAGAGCAGATATCGCGTGCATCGGCAGACCTGACTGACCTTTCGTCAAGTCTTGAAAAGGTACTGAGTCAGTTTAGCTCCACGGGTTCCGGACGAGGACAAAAAGTTGCTCCCAAAAAACGCGGCTCTGCACCACAGTCGCTTAACTGGAACAAGGGATAAGACAGAGAGAAACACACAAAAAAAAGCGTTTTTCTTATAAGTCGCTGACAACTGCAACAGTAGCCGGTTCCTTAACCTTGGCAATGCTGATAAAGCCGGCACCGTAGGATAGGGTGTTGGACGTACCGGATGCTATTGCAAACCGTAAGGTCTGCGGTAGGGGGAGTGTTATCTGCTGGAGCCACGGACATCCCGGCAATTTGAGACATAATTATGTATCCGTAATGTATACGATCGCATATCCTTAATGGTATAATAGCCTTATGACAGCACAAATATTAGAGAGGGATCTAGACTTGACTGAAATAATCAATGGGGTGGAAGTTATGGGGCCTAGCCCGTTTGCAATGCATCAGAATATTAGTTGGAATCTAAACGACATCATAAGCCAATATGTAAAAAAACACAAATTAGGCAAGGTCTTCTATTCCCCCCTTGACGTTATCCTGAAAGAAGGACAACAGAGATTACAACCTGATATTCTGTTTATCAGAAGAGAGAACATGGCCATCGTGCAAGACTGGATCAGGGGCGTGCCCGACATGGTATGTGAGATCGTATCTAAAGGCTCTCATGGTAAAGACACCGTAACCAAGAAAAAGATTTACGAGGATTTCAGAGTGCCCGAGTATTGGATTGTCATCCCGGAGCTTGAAACCATTGAAGTGTTTACCATTGAAGGAGATATCTACGAGTTGTTTTCCCTGGCAGAAGGTGAGGGAGTGGTAAGGTCTAAGGTCATTGAAGGGCTTGAATTCGACGTTAAAGACGTCTTTGAGGAATAAGACCAGGTGATAATCGTAAAGGGCTTTTCTCATAAGTCGCTGACAACGACAGCCGTGGCCAACTCCTTAGGTATTATCTTATCATGATTGAACCAAACTGGGATATTTTTAAGGCAAAATTCAACAAGAAAGAGTCTGCCTTTGAATGGTTGTGTTATCTTTTATTCTGTAAAGAATTTAATCGTAATATCGGCATTGCTGGCTATAAAAATCATGCTGGTATAGAAAAAAGCCCAATCTGTGAGGATGGTGAATGGATTGGTTTTCAGGCAAAATTTTACGAAACAGCCCTTTCAACAAACAAAGATAATTTTATCTCGTCTATAGAAGCAGCGAAAAGCAGGCATCCAGAGCTTACAAAGATATTATTCTACATCCATAAGGATTTCGGGCAGAACCCAACAGGAACAGGACCTAAATATAAAACAGAAATTGAAACTTATGCAAAAAGTAAGGGTGTATCGGTTGAATGGAGGGATGAAGGTTTCTTTAAGTCTCCTTTCGTCTGTGAAGATAACCATCGTATAGCACAGCACTTTTTCAGTTTTGATAAAAGTATAATTGATTTTATCAATGCATTATCCCAACACACAGAATCAATCATAGAGCAGGTACATTCAGAAATAACATTCAATGGCACTAAAATAAAGATAGATAGGACAAAGATTATAGAAGAACTCATAGCAAACTTAAAAGCATCTTCTATAGCAGCTTTAAGCGGTGAAGCTGGTGTCGGGAAAACAGCCTTAATAAAAGATTTTTATAGAAATGTTAAAGATGAAAAGCCTTTTTTTGTTTTCAGGGCTACAGAATTTAACAGTTCCAATGTCAATCAATTTTTTAAATGCTATGGGAATTTTACATTGTCAGATTTCATTGAAGCGTATCAAGATGAAGAAGAGAAATACGTAGTCATTGATTCTGCCGAGAAGTTGTTGGATATAGAAAATAAAGAAATCTTTGAAGAATTCCTATATAATATACATAAAAACAAATGGAAGATTATTTTTACAACAAGGTATGTCTATTTAGACGATCTTAAGAATCAATTTATACAAGTTTATAAGATAAAATTTCAATTTTTAAATATTACAAGTTTTACGAGTAAAGAACTTACCGAGTTTTCCAAAGTCTATAACTTCAATCTTCCTAAAGACAATAATTTGTGTGAACTTTTGCGCAATCCATTTTATCTTAATGAATATCTGCAAAACTATGATAAAATGAAAGATGTTACAAGTAATTTTGATTTTAAGAAGCACCTCTGGGAGAAGCGAATATTAAATTCATCATATCAAAAAGATAATATTCACAGGCAAAGAGAAAAATGCTTCTTAGAGATCGCAAGAGAGAGAGCCAACAAGGGGCATTTTATTGTAAGTGCTCAGGGTTGTGAAGATAAAATACTTAAAGTGTTAACATCTGATGAAATTATTAGGTATGATTCTAACGTTAGAGGATATTTTATTAGTCACGATATATACGAAGAATGGGCACTATATAAAATTATAGAGAGAGCATTTATTCACAAAGAAGATACCAATAGTTTTTATCAAGAGATAGGAAGTGCATTACCAATACGCAGAGCTTTCAGGAACTGGCTATCAGAGAAAATCCTTACTGACAAGCAATATGTTAAACATTTTATAGAGGATACAATTGGAGATGATAAAGTTGAAAGTCATTGGAGAGATGAAGTCTTGGTATCAATATTACTATCCGATTATTCAGAAGAAATCATAGCTTTATTTGAAAAAGAACTCTTAGAAGGTGAGCAAGAACTACTACTGAAAATCATCTCCTTACTTAGAACTGCTTGTAAAGAAATAGATGAAAGTATTTTTGACTCCCTTGGCTTGCCAAAAGCACAAATCACTGCATTGGGTACTCTTTTTACAAAACCAAAAGGCAAGGGATGGAGCCGTGTAATACATTTCATAAACGCTCATAAGGAAAAGTTGGGATTAAAACACATAAAGACTATTCTTCCACTTATTAATGACTGGAATAATAAGAACAAGCAAGGCAAAACAACAAAAGATACAAGCCTGATAGCGTTATTTTATCATGATGAACTCACAAAAAATGATGTAGTGCACTATAGGTCTAAAAGCGAGACAGCTACTCAAATAATACCTAAACTGAGCGATTTACATATTTCCATGACGTTCAATTCAAAAAAGTAGACCCCCCTCTTATTTTAAACTCAAAAATACTCTCATAAGGTGTTAGCGACTGTGAGA
>NZ_JABXWD010000340.1 GCF_019173545.1 Candidatus Magnetobacterium casense
TGTTCATGCGCAAGGAAGTGTTTGATCTGTTTCTCAAGGAACTCGGCTTATGGAAGGATGGTGTCAGTAACAGGTTGACGGCCATCGAGACACGTCTCGTTGTGTGGGGGGCGGCGATGTCGGTGGGGCTATTAGTGGTGACAATCATTCTTCGCTTCGTAAAAATATGAGGAGGGCATGTGAGATGAGAAACCGTGCACAGCGCAACAACAATCCCGTTAACCTGCGATATGCCCACCAGACCGAAGCGGTCGGCAAGGACGCCGATGGGTTTGCCGTATTCGGCACACCGGAGGCGGGGTGGAGGGCGGCGCACGCACAGATCCGCCTGGACCAGACCAGGGGGGTGTCGGTAAGGGAGTTCATATTCAAGTTCGCCCCCCCGAACGAGAACGACACCAACGCCTATCTGGAGTTCGTACTGGATGAGTTGGGGATAGGGTCGAGTACTCCACTGTACAGCATAGGGGTGTATGAGTTGGCTGGGGTGATGGCGCAGTATGAGGGATATTATGCCAAGGAGAAGGTGGTGGTATGAAGGAATTGATAGCGGGGCTGACACTGGTGGCGCTGTGCTTTGGGGGGTACTTCTACATAGATAATCGTTATGCTCTCTGCGCTGATGTCTCAAAGATTGAACAGAAGTATGATTACAAGTTCAAGGTGATTGAGATTAAGGGTGTAAATGAACGCATCTGGCAGTTGGAGGATAGGGTGAAGAAGAACCCCAACGACAAATCTGCGGCAGAGGAGTTGAAGAAGCTGAAAGAGGAGAAGGCTCTGATGACGGAGGAATTAAAGGAGTTGGGGAGGAAAAAGTGAAGTATCTCAAGTGCCCCGTCTGTAGGGTCAAAGTCGAGGCCGACATCTCATCCAAGGGGTATTTGGTCATGTTCGACCACGACGGTTCATATCATTCGTGCGCGAGTAGGAAAGGAGGGATCATTATGCCATGCAAGGGTAAGGGTAAGGGTAAAAGTAAAAAAGGAGGGAGGTGAGGCAGGATGAAGAGTTGGAAAACGACGGTAATGGGGGTTATGGCAATCATCACAGCACTAATCTCGGCTGCAACCGGCATCATCAACGGGACTCCTGTTGACTGGACAGCCATCATCACCGCTATCATGGCGGGGGTGGGGTTGATTGCAGCCAAGGACAGCAACGTGACGGGAGGCACGATACGCCAATAATGGGAGACACTCTATCCTCAGTCGGCTCACTATTGGGAGGTGCTCTTGCAGGTGGGGGTGTGGGGCCAATTGCCTCCGCCCTCACCGAAGCCCTCAAACTCGTTAATCACTTAACAGCCGATGATCCCGTGAAGCAGGCGAAGGCCACGCGGGAGTTCGTGTTGAGAATGGTGGGGGTGATCAGTGAGATTAAAAGAGCGGATCGGGGTACTGACGTTAGCGATCTTGTTAGCCAGCTTACTGAGTTGCTCAACGCATAAGCCCCCCTCGGTGGTGGATAGTGAGGTGATTGGGTTGCCAGCGGGGGACTATCTCATCATTAAGCGTGATGTCCTGTCCGACTTGATGGATGCGGCGGTGAGGTGTAAGTTCGAGTTGCTGAAGTGCGAGGAGCGGATGAAGGGGCGGTGATCACCGCTCCCACCTCTCCAACACTGCCAACAACAACAGCGCCCCAAAGAACACCGCTCCCATCACCAGCACCGTAATCAATACCCACCGCGCTATGTCGTGACGTGTAAGCGCGCACAGCGCTGCCAATACCCCCACCTCTATGCCCCATACAACCAGAACAGTACGTGCTAAGGTATCTCTCGTCAGCACAGTTACCTCCTTGCGGGATGCTCCCAAGTTGTGGTCCCCGTTTGCTTTTTATGTAACTATTTTCCCTTGTTTTGGATTTTCAATGCTTATTTTCCCAAGACCTTTCTTATAAATAGATCCAGTTTTTCTATCCTTAAATATAGCTTCATTGCTCATCCATCTTACTAACGGTTTATTTCCCTTATGGTATTCGTTTGAATTTTTATACAGATTAGCCGCATATAATCCACATGGATGGGAGTAATTCTTTACAAATATTTCCATCGCTTCTTCAGGGGAACTGCCCATTACAAATTTCACTGTAGTGTCTGAAAAAAATAGTGCTGCGAAGCTATTTGCAACAATAAAATATTCTTTCATTTCGCATCACCTCACTTTCAAATTGGGTAGGTGGGCAGGATTTGAACCTGCTTGGTATGGCTTATGTTAATTCGGTAGCGCACTCCCCTGTGAGTCGTCCGACCATACCTGGAGTTTTCATTGCTCATGTGCGTTTTCGCCAGAACGCCACCACCTACCCTCTCTAATATTCAGTGGGGAGGGCCGTAGCCTACCCTCCCCCGGCGCTGGTCCCACATCCTGTGCCACACTTAGTGACAGTTGGATTTTGCCACGTTCGCCGTTTACTGATAGCACAACTCCAACTCGCCATCCAACACCCGCACGGGCAGCACCTTGTAAATCTTGAACGTGTCCTCCGGTGGCTTCCACTGGGAGCACACCCCATCCACCCTGCTATACAGTATGGGCTTCGGGGGCGTCTCCACGGAAATAACCGTCTCGTCCCCCGTGGGGACGTATATCGCCCCACCATTCAGATACCCGCACTTCTTCACACCAAACAGGCACTCCGTGTCCAGCACAAATGCGGGGGGTGAGCAATCAATCGTATTGAAGATCAGCGGCGTCTCGTGCTTCAGACTGAAGAGGATGTCATTCTTAACGTCATACCACGAGAACCAGAACGGGAGGGCGATCGGCTCATCATCCTCACACAACCACAGGGCGGGCCCTGCTGGCCCCTGATCCCCTTTCGGTCCTTGTGGCCCAACCGGTCCGGCTGGCCCCTGCGGTCCCTGTGTACCCTCTCCCGACACCACCACCATCACCTCATTCTTGTTGCATCTCCCCGTTGCGGGCAGGAACCTGTACACCCCGCTCACGGTGTTCTTGCACAGCTTAATATCCTCGCCCACTGCCGCCGTCACCATTGCCAACACCATCACCACTACCATTCCTACCATCAACTGTCTCATGCCTTTTCTCCTCTCTGTTAGTTAGATTTTAACTGCGCCTCATACCGCCTCCTGATGGTGTGCTCCTTCATTATTTCGGTGTAGATTTTCAGGCAGATCGCCACCAGACCAATGTTCATCGCCACCGTCAATACGCACACCGTAACGATCACCGCGTCCCTCATCTCATCACCTCCTTCCACTCGTGCATTTCACTCCACCTCCCTCCCACCTTACAGTCAACAGGGGTGGGGATGGACAGCTTAACCGCGCCCTCCATCACGGCGCGGATCTCCGGGATAAGGTCGTCCTCCACCCCCACCAACATCTCGAACATCAGGTCATCGTGGATCTGAATGATCGGATAGCAGATTCCGTGATACACCCAATCCGACAGTGACAGCCACAACTTCCTCATCGCCTCCTTAATAATTCCCTGCGCCCCCCCTTGAATGGTCTGGTTGACCGCCAACCGTACCGCCGCTTCCTGCGACTGCTGGAACACGCTCATGATGCCGGGAATGTACTCCATCCTCCCGAACATATCCGCAATCCTGCGCTCCCTCCGCACCTGCGTGGCTACTGCGTTCATGTAGTCCCT
>NZ_JABXWD010000341.1 GCF_019173545.1 Candidatus Magnetobacterium casense
AGAGAGTGGCAGTTCCAGGCATCGGACGATGACGCCAAATGGATAGACCTCGATACCCAGGCAGACCAGAAGGACTGGAAGGTAAATGAAAAACGACTCTACTCTATAAAAAAACCGGGAAGCCACAAATTCTACCGATTCAGCCTGAACAAAGGCAACGATCCCGAACCGATGGTGCTCAGAATATATGAAATCTCACTGCTATAATGAAAATGGAAGATATGTTTAAACAACCAACCCTCATCGCAGATAACCGGAGGCCGGACAAACCGGCACTGAGCATAATCCTGATCGATTGGTCATGTCGCCAGAGCATCCATACCCTCCATTACCTCAATGAGCAGTCCATCGGCAGGGACCGGTATGAAATCATCTGGATCGAGTACTATGCCGGTGCTCTGCTTGATATAGAGACCGCCATGAAGAAAAACAAGCAGACCGGTAAACCCCCCGTTGTTGACAAGTGGTTGACGCTCAACATGCCCGATGACATGGTGTACCACAGACACCTGATGTACAACGCAGGTATCGTGGCAAGCAGTGGCGATATTGTTGCCTTCTGTGAGTCGGATATCATCTGCGGGGTAGACTTTGTAAAGGGTATACTTGATGCCTTCAGCAAGGATGGCGATATAGTGTTGCACATGGATAAGGTATGCAGTACGGACAGACGATTTTACCCGTTTAACTATCCAACCGTCGATGACGTAAAAAGCACCGGCGTCAACTGGGAAAACGGCACCACCACGGGCCTGAAAGACAAGGACAACTCCCTGCACACCCTGCACTACGACGCATGTATGTGTGCCGCCCGCCAGGGACTGATCAACATCGGCGGGGCCGACCAGCACGTTGACTACCTTGGGTACGTCAGCGGGGCATACGAAATGACCTTCAGGCTCCTCAATGCCGGTAAGAAGGAGGTCTGGCTCCAGGATGAGTTCCTGTACCACACCTGGCACCCCGGCCATCAGGGCTATGGCGACTACGCCGGTGTACACGATGGCAAGGGCATCTCCCTGAGGGCACTGCACAATCTGCAAACAGGCAAGATTGAACCGTTTGTCGAAAACGAGGCCATCAGGACACTGCGTATAGACACCACCATGACCTTTGATACCCTGAAGGACAAGCTCATAACCCCCGAACACATTAAAGACTGGCGCTATGGCAGCCTGTTCCCGCCATCCACTCTACCCTTGCAGGCAGAGGAAGACTCAAAAGGGGCGGGGATGATATACAAGTCATTTGCACGGGACGATGACGACACGGATGATACCAAAAGGGCAAGCCTGTCCTCTGAAAACGTTCGGGTGTGGAAAGACCCCGTAGAGATATGTCTCTATGAGGAGTTTCATATCATAAAATTCTACGATATGTTTTACGCAATGCCAATTGTCCTGGGCAGGGTTGACTTCAAGGACGATGAACACAACTATTTCCCCGGCATACTAAAAGACAAGAACCTTGACAAACTGAAAAAACTCATCGACGCCAAAGGCAAACAACTCATAGAAAAGGTAAAGCTCATCAATCACCCCACGCTGCTTATGGCATATTATGGGCATAATATTGTCACGTACCTCAACCGCTTCTATGCCATCCCGCACGGGGCCGGCAAGATCGACTTCACCAGGGGAGAGTATAAGTATCACCCCTCAGTCAAAACGGCAGATACCGAGGAAGAGATAAAGGCCATGGTCGATGACTCAACCTTGCGGGTGATATCGACGTACAAGGACCACCAAATAATCAGATATGGAAGGTGTTTCTATGGTCTGCCTAAGTCAGGAGGGTACGTTGATCTCTTTGATGCCACCCAAAGGAACAGGATACAGGTGCTCAAGGCAAAGACCCAGAGCGGTCTGGAACGCCTCATAGATGACCTCGGGGACTGTTTTGCACAATCCCCCGAAACTGAAACGCAAGACCACCTTCCCGGAGATGCTGATCGTGCACGCGACGATAGCAGCGCGGCCACTGCCGGCAAGGACATGCCTCAGGAGAACATAGTAAACGAGCGTCTGACCGAGGTGGAGTACGGCGGCTGGATACCCATATTCAGGAGGTTTGGCGATTGCGGTAACCACCCTCAGTTTCGACACCTGGAGTCCTCCCCGGATGGTTACAAGTTTGTGTACTCCAAGCACCAGAGAAACGAAAAACTCCCCGGTGCCTTAGACCTGTTGCTGATCCGTCTGATCAAGGTCTGGCGGGTATTGTTGATGATAATCCCGATCCTGAAGCTGTTCTTTGCTTCCTTGATACGCGGGGCAAAGCTCAGGCACATATTTGAGTTTATATCAAACCGCGGTGTACGTTCTCAACTGATGGTGCCGCACAACTCAAAGCTCGTTTTTCTGCCCAGTGTGCCCTTTACCTACGGACAGACCCCCTGGGTCATGGAGGTCGAGGACACCACGTCGATGTTCTTTCCCGCCCTGCACAACGGCAGGACGGCAGAGCTTGACATCACCACGTCCCCGTATTACCCCATACTCAAGGCAATGCTGGAGTTGGGCAGTTGCAGGGGGATAATCACGCACGTGAAGTCTACGGCTGAGAGCATACCGGTGATCTTTAAAAACCCGCAACTGGCAAAGAAAATGACCTATATCCCCCTGGGGGTCAAGATACCGCAGAAGTTCTTTATCCGTAAAAGCTCCACCTGTGTAAATCTGCTATTTACGACGTCGTGGCACCAGAACCCTGAGAGTTTCTTCCTCAGGGGAGGGCATGACCTGTTGGAGGCCTACAGCGTCTTACAGCAACACTACCCCAATGTGCATCTGATACTCAGAACCAGCCTCCTGGCAAACATGGACAAACGCTACGTGGACATCATCAATGGTTGCAACGTGCGTCTCATTGACAGCTACCTCTCAAACAGGGAGATGCAGATACTCCTTGACCAGGGTGATATATACGTGTTGCCCTCGGCACGGATACACGTGGTGTCCATCCTGCAGGCGATGGCCAATGGGATGACCGTGGTCGTCTCCGATGGCTGGGGCATAGAGGAGTACGTCGTCAACGGCTACAACGGCATTGTCATCAAGGGACGCTACGGAAAGGTCTCCTGGATAGACCCGCAATCGGGGATGTTAAAGGAGGACTACTCACACATGTTTAAGCCGGACCCCGTGATCGTAAACGGTCTGATCGGAAGTCTATCCGCCCTCATTGAAAGCAAACAGTTGCGTGACAGACTCGGCAGAAACGCACGAAAAGACGTGAAAGACAAGTACAATATAGCAAATTGGAATAAAGGTCTGAAGCAGGCATTTGACATGGCCCTGGGCAAACAGGGATAAGAAGATGCCTACCGGATTATCGTACACATGTCTGTTACCCGGTGGCAGCACAATCAACCGTGGTTGCCAGGATTTAAGCCACTTTTATACCTTCATATATGGCGTTGTTGCTATGCTTGAGCAACATGACCACGTTTGAAAGGAGCGCTGCCTTTTTTTCAGCAAGAAGATTTTTACGTATCCTCTAAAAAAGCATGATAAAATGGGGTCAAGGGAACTTCGATGACTGCTTAACCATTATATCAGCACTTGAGGTTCCCCCAAAAACCAGTTGTGTCTTCATCCATAAAAGCATCACTTCTACA
>NZ_JABXWD010000342.1 GCF_019173545.1 Candidatus Magnetobacterium casense
CAGTCTTTAGTATCTGGTCGGGGTGTGATAACAGCGATAGTTCTACAAGCGCCAAGTGTAAGGTAACGCTTGCCAACGCCAAGTTGGTGACTGCCACATTTGTTGGAAGCAACTCTGTTGTACATAAGGTGCCCCATGACTATGACGGCGACGGTAAGAGCGATCTCTTATGGCATAATCAAGCCACAGGTACCGTTGCTATATGGTTGATGGACGGTGACAAGGTCAAAGGCATCGGCTCTCCTGACAGTGCAGGGCTTGATTGGGAGATAGAGGCGGAGGGGGATTTTAACGGCGATGGCAAGACCGATATCCTCTTCAGAAACAAAGTAGACGGTTCGCTGCATATATGGTTTATGAGCGCCCTGACAATAGCCAACCATGCCCCTGTGAATCTGGTCAGGATAAGCAACAGGGATTGGTATGTCAAGGCAGTTGGCGACTTCAACGGTGATGATATAACCGATATCCTCTTCAGAGACAAAGAAAATGGCATGTTGGGTATATGGTCTATGAGGGGTGCCGATTTTATAGATGCCAGGTTCACCGACAAAAGCCCGGGCATGGATTGGGAAGTCGCCGCCGTTGCAGACTTTGACGGCGACGGTAAGGACGACATATTCTTCAGGAGCGAAGGGCTTGGTGCTGTTGCCCTGTGGCTTATGAACGGCCCGACGATCAAGAGTGCAACGCTGGTGTCATCGTTAAACGACCCCAAATGGCTTATAGTCAGGGCGGGTGATTTTGATGGCGACGGCAAGGCCGATATCCTTTACAGGAACGTCAGCACCGGTGAGATTGGCATATGGTTTATGTATGGGCCAAACGTGGAAAGCGCCAGAATAATTGCTACCGTAACGGATGATAGTTGGCAGATCATCAAGGTTGGTGATTACGATGGCGGTGGCATGCTTGACCTGCTGTGGCAAAACGTCTCTACGGGTCAGCTATATGTTTGGTTTATGAATGGAGCGACTATCAAGGGTAAGTCCTCTTTGGGGACGATGGCCGATCCCAATTGGTTTGTGGTTAGCAACTATATGGTACATGTGTAAATTTATGGGACCGGGGGGCATGCCCCCCCTATTAAAGCAACAAAAGGAGTATTAGATATATGAAGAACGAACGACAAAGATCAACCGCAATTGGGTTGCTACTTGCAGCGTTTGCCCTGCTGTGGCTGTTTGGCAACGTGGAGCTGGGATTTGCTGGTTCTGTTTGTACGTGTTCAGGAGAAGATTGTAATGATTATTACGATCTTCAAATACAAAAATATGGCACCGGCAGTGGTTCTATTAACTGGTCATATAGTTACTATGCCAAATTGAATAGCGGGACTATTAGTACCTATCCTTACGACTTGTGGATCCCCCACTATTATAGCAGTTGTGCTACAGTTACCCTTGAGGCAGTACCCGATGATAACTCCTATCTTAGCGACCTCAACGGCAGCTCAAGTTCAACCACATCGTGGCTGATGACATCCACCGCTGTGGCTACTGTAACGTTTAAAACTGCATACACCCTTACTGTGACAACAGCCGGTACAGGGTCGGGTTCTGTTTCAGACTCCAGTAGTTTATTAACCTGGAATGGGAGCGCCGGAACATATACTCATTATGCTCCCAATACATCTGTTAAACTTACGGCAGTACCCGCCTCAGACTCATACTTTGCCGGCTGGAGCGGCGGGGGCTGTTCCGGGACAAGTTCAACCTGCACGGTAACGATGTCGGCGGCACAGAGTGTGGCGGCAACCTTTAACACAGGAGCCACCCTTACTTTAGCATTAGGCTCAAGCGTTAGTAGTATTTATACGGTGACTAATTTGATCTCCGTCTCTGCAACTCCCTCAGAGACACTAACCGTGGATGGGAGCACCAACACGGCAACGGCTACATACCCTTTTGATACGGTAGTTAAGCTCACGGCTGGAGACTTGGGATCAGGAAGCTTTTCCAGCTGGAGCGGCGACTGCTCAGGTACTAGTTCAACCTGCACGCTAACGATGTCGGCAAATAAAAGTGTGACGGCAAGTTATACCCTTAACAAATACACCCTTACGGTGACAAATGCCGGTACAGGTTTTGGTTATGAAACCGCCAATAAATCCGGCGGAAGCATGAGTAGTGACGGTACACTTTATAGCGGTAGTTACAGCTATGGGACGAGCGTCGTTATTTATCCAAACTACTATAATTCCTCAACGTCAAGCTCAACCTCAACCCTTTCCGGTTGGAGTGGCTGCGATAGCACTCAAACGTGGTATACCGGTGGACCATTAACCTGCACTAAAGCAATTTATAAAAACGAGAAAGTGACGGCGACGTTTGATTGTACAGCAGGGTGCGTCACCCTTACTGTGACTAAAGACGGCACGGCTGCAAGCTCGAGTTCTGTTACGGCTTCAACAGGCACACTAAGCTGGAGCGGCGATGGCTACACCGGCACAGCCTCATACGCCGTAAACAAATCAGTTACTCTCACGGCAAATGCCGCATCAGGTACAACGTTTGCCGGCTGGACCGGCTGCGACTCGACGTCGGGTTCAACCTGCACGGTAGCGATGTCAGCGGCTCAGAATGTAACCGCAACGTTTAACACTATCACATACCCCCTTACTATAACGACAACCGGTACAAACACTGCTACCACCGTTGCCGTATCTACGGGTACGTTAAGCGGGAGCAATCCCTATACGGCTACTTATGACACCGGCACGTCAGTTACAATTGTCGTAACAACCCCTACTAGTGATTTTATTGTCAGCTGGAGTGGTGGAGGTTGCTCTGGAACAGGTTCAACCTGTACGGTGACTATGTCACAAGCACAGGATGTGACGGTAACAATTAGCGTTGCACAAACTCTTACTATCTCTAAAATAACTGAACCGTCCTCGACTGGTTCCGTTGGAGTCTCTACTGGCACAATAAGCTGGAGCGGAACCACCACTGCGCTTATCGGTACGGCTAAATATGTCACCGATACGTCGGTTACGCTTACGGCATCAGCTTCATCAGGTTCTATCTTTACCGGATGGAGTGGTAGTTGCTCCGGAACGGATTCAACCTGTACATTAACGATGTCTAAAGCCAGGAATGTAACTGCGACGTTTAACGTTGCAAAGACCCTTACTGTAACAAAAGTAGGATCGGGTTCCATTGCACCTGACTCAGGGACACTAAGCGGCAGCAACGGCATCTATAAGGCCTATTACAGTGGAGGTACGTCAGTTACCCTTACGGCATACCCCGCTACTGGCTATACCTTTACCGGTTGGACCGGCTGCGACATTAATGATTCACACACACCAACAACCTGCGTAGTATATATGAAGTCAGATAAGAACGTAACTGCAACGTTTAGCTATTCTGGTTACACCCTCACCATAACAAAGTCCCCCAATGCGGGTGGCTCCGTTGGAGTCTCTACGGGTTCCTTGAGCGGAAGTAACCCCTACACGGCTAGCTATGCTACGGGGACATCGGTTACAATTACAGCAACACCCTACAGCGGCTATGCCTTTACCGGTTGGAGTGGCGACTGTTCGGGGACAAGTTCAACCTGTACAGTTACAATGTCGGCGGCAAAGAATG
>NZ_JABXWD010000343.1 GCF_019173545.1 Candidatus Magnetobacterium casense
AATGTTGTGTATAATCAACTCAATGTCAACAAGGTAAGAAGGGGTCAAGGGGGCTGGCCCCCTTGCAGGGGGTTCTGAAGGGGGGCGGAGCCGCCCCTTTCTTTCCTTCACGGTTGATTGTGGTGCCAGCTAAAATTGGTATAAACGAAAATTAGACAGAAAATCAACTGTAATTCACCCCCTGCGTAGGAATGGATGAAGGGGGAGAGGTTTGCCCTTTGCTGCGCTTTTCTTTCCCCCCTCCTCAACACCTAATATGTGTACACAGCCGTACCGCCCACCGCTCCGAAGTTGTTTGACTGACAGAGGTAGCCGACCAGATTACGCTTGGGAAGCGTATCTCCCTGAAAGCAGGCCATCGGAACGCTGCCGCAACTCAGACCAACCGGGTCTACCGTACTCTCACTCGTGATAACAATCGAGGCGCCATAGGCGCCATACAGGTTTGCCTTAGGGGCCACCTCAGGTATGCTGCCTATCATGTTTGTATCCAGTGATATGTCTTTGCCGTTGAAGTTTAGCATCCGAGTCTGATAGGCGTTGATTTGTTTATTAGCCGTTGTCATTGTCGAGATCAGGTCATTCGTGGGGCCGGACATGTTACCGGCGGTCGTTGCGGTGACCTCGACGGCTACAGTTGCGATATCCGCCGTCATATTCGATATGGCGCAGTAGGTTACGTTAGCGGGGTTTGTGTGCAGGTATGGCAGCGTGTAGGCCACCTTCGCAGGCGATAAGAGCGCCACGGGTCCTGAATCGTCCCGACGGTGCTGTCGTTGTCCCCAAGCTGGTTGTCTATCAGGTAGAGGGTCACAACCAGATTATTCCTTCCATAGCTTATTTCGGCACATGGTGTCCCCCCGAACTTGACTTTGCAGTCGAAGTCATACCATCCGTTGGTACCGTATTTCTTCACGTGGTTTACAACAGTCCAACGGGGCATATAAATCTTTACCTGATTGGCTACGCCGGCCTGGACGCCTGTCAGGGTGAACGACAGTGTACCTACGGGCAACCTCCCTCCGACATTGCCTGTAGTCAGGCCCAGGCCGCCAATATCGGGGGTTGTAACCGAACTGATGGTACTGATCGTAACGGATGGATCAACCGCTACGGTTATGTATTGCGAGTTGGCGGCATGGAAGGACTCCACGTTGCCCTGTAGTCTGTCGGGGGTACCGTCGCCGTTGCCGTCGTAGTTGGGGTCGTTGCCGGTGGGACCTTGCTCTTCAGTGTTATCAACCTGTCCGGCACGAACTGGCCACATGTAGAGATTGCCGGACTTATCGCCGGAGACAACGATACCATCGCCCATGTAGACAATAAACGCGTTGGACGTACTGCTAGCGTAGGACGTAGACGACCAGTAGTAGCCAGACTGCACATTGGTAAAGGGATGACCGGTTGGAAGCGATGGGTTATACCTTGCACGATCAGCAAGGCGAAACAACTCTTTTTTGTTTGGCAGCCGCCAGTCGGTGTACCCATACGTACCAGCCCCAGTGTTCATCGATGCGACATAGTCCAGTGCCCCTTGCCATGTTTTGGTTGCAGCAGGAAGGTAGACATTTTTTGTCCACATCAGCCCCGTAAGGTTGTCGGTAACCGTTTGGTTGCCGTTGTCAGTAAATCGCGGGCTGGGCCAGGCCACACCCATTTGTAACGCTCCGTCATCTCCCGTGTAGTAGGTGGTGGTCTGTCCTGTTCTGGATGTAGCCGTTTGTCCGGAACGAACAGGCCAAAAGTAGTTGGAGCTGGACTTATCGTCAGCGTTTATGGCGCCATCGCCCATGCCTATGTACCACGCTAAGGATGTAGCGCTAGCGTAGGACGTAGACGACCAGTAGTTGGCAGACTGCACATTGGTAAACCCTTGCGAATTGGGCCATGTCGCCGGAATAGTCTGTTCAGCGTTGACAGGGCTCTCAAGCTCGTTGATGTTTGGCAACCGCCAGTCGGTATAACCATATGTACCGGCTCCGGTGTTCATTGATGTTACATAGTCCATGGCCTGCTGCCATGTCTTGGTTGCAGCAGGAAGGTTGGCGTCTTTTGTCCACATCAGCCCTGTGAGGTTGTCGGTGAGCGTGTTGCCGCCGTCAGTGAACCGTGGGCTTGGCCAATGGTGCTGTTACTGGGCTTGAGTAATGTGACCACGCTTGAATGGAGTGGTATCAAATTTACAGCAAGAAGTCTTTTATCCTGTCGATGCCGCGCTGCAGGACATCAATGGGCGAGGTGCAGGTCAGACGCACGTGATGATGGGTTGCGTTTCTGCCAAAATCGACACCCGGTGTAATGGCCACATGCCGTCTCTGCAACAGCGCCTGTGCAAAGGCAACGCTATCAGCGTACATCCCGACACCAGGAGAATTCCCATTGCCCGTGACGTACCTTGAGATGTCGGCCCAGACGTAGAACGCCCCATCGGGGAGCACCGGAAGGTCAAACAGTCCTCGAAGGCCACCGTAGAGGAAGTCCCTTCTGTGCGCAAAAGTCTTGTTAATGTCTGCCAGCCAGGTATAGTCGAATGCCTCGCAGGCGGCATACTGTGCTATGGTATTGGCGGCGATAAAGATGCTGCTGATGACAATTTCGGCCCTCCGCACCCAATCCTCCGGCACGATCATCCATCCGATCCGAAAGCCGGGCATACAGAACGACTTTGAAAAGCCGTTGATCACTATGACGTTGTCGGAGAACTCTAGGGCGGTGTGTTCGGTGGCCCCGTAGACCAGGCCGTGGTATATTTCGTCGGAGATAAAGGTGACGCTCTTGTCGTTGCAGTGTTGGATGAGGGCCTTGAGGTTGTCCGTGTTGTAGAGTCTGCCCGTGGGATTAGCCGGGGAGGAGATAAGAAGGGCATTGATGTCCTTTGTCTGTTGCAGGGCCTCTGGTGTCAGCTCAAACGAGGTGTCCTTGTCTACCGGTATGAATGTTGGCGTTATATCGAGGTAGTGTGCAAAGTTCTTGTAGCACGGGTATGAGGGGTCAGGCAGGCAGAGGACATCCCCGGCGTTGAGGGCAATGCCCAGCGCCACCAGGAAAGCCCCCGATGTCCCCGGTGTAACGATCACCCTGTCGGAGGAGACGTCCACGCCGTATTTGTGGTTGTAGTGTTGAGCGATCCTCTTACGGAGTTCTTTGAGGCCCAGTGCCGGTGTGTAGGCGTAGCGGTTGTCCGTCATGGCCCTCTGTACGCCCTCCACGACTGCCGGAGGGGGAGGCAGGTCAGGTTCTCCAAGTTCCATATGCACCGTGTCAGGGAACTGCCGTGCCTGCCGCGCTATGTCCATCGCCATAAATGGAGCTATATCATCCAGCCTCTTTAGCATATAAGGATATTATGATAATGTATTGCTGCAAATTCTTGCAAGGAAGAAAGAAGAAAATCAGTAATTCTATTCTGCACTATCCTCCAGGAACTCCTTCAGTTCAGCAACCGTCCGTGAGTTCTTTATCAACCTCTTAAACGCCTCCATCTTTTCGATGGACGCCATTCTTTTCACGGAAGGCATGAGTTCCAACCCAACAGCACCATACTTTATATCCAGCATCCCTTCTATTCCCTCAACCAAGCCCT
>NZ_JABXWD010000344.1 GCF_019173545.1 Candidatus Magnetobacterium casense
AAATAACCACTTCTCAACTTATTAACCAGCCCTTTACGGGGTCAAGGGGGCCGTGCTCCCTTGTGAGGGGGTCTGAGGGGGAGCAAAGCTCCCCATTCTTTTTTTTCTTACGGTCAAATGCGATTGCCCTGGGGGGAGCCGGTGGCAGAGGCTTGCACACAAACGGTACGACACGGAGGAAAAATTGTATGCTCCTGTGGCACGGTTATTGTATCACTTAGTGGCAGGTATCCCCTCTACGGGTGGACTGGTGTACAGGAAAATAAAATAAATTTTACAGGCAGGTAAAGTTTTAAATAACTTTACCGATAAGAAACTTGAAGGGTTTATCTCAATTGCAAGGAGGTAAGTTATTATGGTAGGTGCAGTGAACAACCAAACGCTGTATACGTACAGCAGTGACATCAAGGAAGAAAAGGCCGAACGTCCGCAAGAAGACGTGAAGGAAAAAGGCAACGGTGGCGCCACAAGCGCTGTCTCCGTAAAGCTCTCTGGTGCTGCCAGGCAACTGTATGAGTCCGGTGCGTCAACAGAAGAGGAGAACGCTGCAGCAAGTGCAGCCGGTAGTGAAACGAGCAACAAAAATATCAACTCCGGCAATGCCTCCATGGATGCCGCTGAAGAGATAAAAGAGAGCCTTGTTAATGCCATCGCTTAAGCACAATTATCAAATGAGATATAGGGTAGGACTATAAGGTGACATATACACTGAAAGACAACGGTAGCCCGGCAATGAAGTCCGGTAAGATAAATGTGGAGGTGAGGCCATATGGAAATCAGGGGCTTTGATTTAGGCTCAACAATGGTTATGCGTCCCGTTCAGGCAACCAAAAAAACGCCCGAACGTAAAGATGCAGCACCTGACGCTGTACAGGAATCAAATAAGCAGGAGTCTGTAGCATTGTCATCCGGCAACCCTGATAAAGCGCAAGGTGTTTTTGCCGAGGAAAAAGCCAGTCTAACCGCTAAAAGCGCCGAACTCAAAGAGGAGGACGAGCGTGCCAGTCAGGCAAAGAAAAAGGCAGAAGAAGAAACGAAACTGCTTGACAAAAACTTCACCAAGGCCTATTTCGCCGTCGATGACAAAACTGACAGCGTGGTTATACGAATAGTAGATCGTGAAGGAAAACTCTTAAGACAGATACCGCCTGAAGACTATCTTAAGATGTTGCAGACAATGAAGAAAAACGTTGAAAGTATCTTCTCTACAAAAGCATAAGGCCTTAGAGACAGACAAGTGGTATCTCTAAGGTCTTACCCTATATATTGCCGCAACGCCTGCCGACGGAAAACAACTGCCAATATCAACCGGTTAATGGCATAAAATCAGGATGTGCCCAAAAGGGAGGGAATCAAAAAAATCGCTCAGAGGGCTGAAAAGGTAAATTGTTGTTAAACGTTCGTAGTTTTATATTATTTTTCTTATCGGCTGTCGTTGTACTCTTCCTTGTTTTTTCGTCGTATCTTCTGCTGCCGTCAATATTTCATGACAACGCCAACTTCATAGGTGACTCCCTGGAGATTTCCTTTAAAGGCGAATGTTCCAATTATAATGCATTTAAGCTGTCATTAAAGATAGGGCGTCCTTTTTCCTCCTTTATAGAGTGCCATCTGTTCAGGTATGTGAGGTCTGTCGGTGACTTGCAAAAGGTAAAGGCTGCTGTTGTCTTGATCTACTGTGTTGGGGTGGCGCTGTTGGCGCTGCTGTTACGGTGGCAGGGGATGACGCCAGTTGTAGCATTTCTTGTTAGCGTATCGATCTTCATGCTGCCGGGGCCGCAGTTTCATGTCTTTCTGAGCTGGCCCCCAAGTGCCATGGCCCCTGCTATGGCGTTGCTGAGTTATATGCTGTTTGCCCAAACTTGGCTGGTAAGGCCCCCTGACGCCAAGACCCTCGCCACATGGACAGCCAAAACAGCTTTGGCCTTTGTGCTGTTACTCATAGCCATGTTTACGTATCAGGCGCACGCGTTCTTTTTCCTTGTTGGCAGTTTCGTAGCAGTCGGCGCAGGGACGGCGGAGGGGAAAGCCCCACACACTCAAGTGCGTCTGACCACACGCCTGATTATTCGGGACATCTTCTTCTTTGGCATTAACAGTGTTGTGTACTACCTCAACAATAAGCTGTTCATCCCCGCAAAGTACAAGGCACAGATACTTGAAGAGATCAAGCTCGACCCCGATTACAGAGTGGAAATCTCCATAAATAACCTGCTCCAAAAACTCTCGCCCCTGGTCCATGACTTATTCCCTATTGTGTTTAACTTCTGGAGCATATATTTGCCCAAGGTTGTTGGCTATGTCGTGTTCCTGACGGTCGCTGTTTTGCTGACAGGCTTGTTGATAACCTCTGTCAGAAAAAAACGCTTTCACACAAGCATTGTAATTGTCTATGCGGTAGCGTTGTCCCTTTTCATCCTGGCGCCATGGATACTGACTCCTACAAAGCTGGTATTGAGACGATTCCTGTTTGCGGAGATGGCCTTTGCCCTGCTGCTGATACACTGGATGTTCAAATCTCTGCTGGGGGCAATCACTCAAGACCACAACAGGCAAAAGACGGCCACCATCGCTTTTGCTATCGTGCTTGCCGCATATGCCGCCATCACTTCGTCGTTTAACGTCGCCCTCAATGCAAGGAACTCAAACACGGAATTCATGTTTATAAAAAACGCCATTGCCCCCTTTGTGAACAACCCCATAACACGCATCCACGTGGTCAAGCCCCTGAACAACGAAACCGGTTTCAATGGCAGGGGGAGCATTGGCGATGAGTTTAACTGCAATGCCACGGCATTCACCCAGGATATACAGTATGTGTTGAGTGCGGCCCTGATCGACCTCAAAAACCCTGTCACTGCCGTGAAGTATTGCCTCTCCCAGGAGCCTTCCATCTGCGCCGATGACACCCCCGACAATACCGTCATCGCAACGGTATCGGAACCGGGAGCGCCAACCTGTGCGTCAAAAAACACCGTCTTTATCGATATGAACGCCCTGTTAAACACCACGGCCACCACCAAGGTGCCCATCATCCCCCTGCAATATCACAAGCCCTGTCAGAGTGAACTGATGAGCGTTGTTAGCGAAGACAACACCAAAAAGACGGTTAAATACGCATTTGACTACTCCGCCACAAAAGATGACTTCTGGGAGGCCTTGATCGACAGGCCAATACCGGCGGATATAACGTTTTACAAGCCACGGGCAATAACAAAGTACTCCATATCCAGTGGAGAAGACTCAGGAAAGATGCCAATATCATGGGAGTTTATGGCCCTGGATGAAAACAACTCATGGGTGTTGCTGGACAAGCAGACAGACACACAGAGGTGGGCACCATCTGAAAAGAGGGTCTTTCCCCTTGCAAACACCAGGGAGTACAAACAGTACAGGTTCATGTTTATAAAGGGTCAACACATCCAAGTGCTGAGGATATACGAAATAGAATTCGAATAAAGACAAAGAATCGGGGTATCCTCTTTAAATTTCATGGTAAACACTTTTTTACCCTGGTGACAATCCTTCTGTCTTACTTCTGATGATATCAGATAAGGCCGGCATTTTGAATTGTCTGCTTAT
>NZ_JABXWD010000345.1 GCF_019173545.1 Candidatus Magnetobacterium casense
TAACATATGCTCTCCTTATGATTTAAAATGTTTTTACAAAATTTATTTTATCATAGGGAGGGCTAAAATATCATTAAAATTTAGGAGTTTTGCAAGAGGCTCATTATTTATGTATTCTTCACTCTAAACTAACCCCTCAGATGCTGTCAAGAGAAATTTACTTTTGAAAAGTTTACTTCACATTACAAAATACTTATATGTATGATATTGTAAAAAAACGCAATAGTTTTATCCCACCCCCCAACTTGGCCACCAGCCTCCGCAAGGAAGGGGGTCAAGGAGGGGGCGGAGCCGCCCTCTTTGTTCTTCTCTTCATCCTATGTGCCGCAGATGCAGCGATATACGCAACTTGCGCAGACCTTCTTTGCGTCCCTGACCGACCCAAAGGGTACAGACGGCTCTACGATCTCGGCAAGTACGCGCTGAATCAACAGCCCGACGACTTCGTAGGCGTCCGGTGGAAAGGGTACCTCGATGGCCTCATCAATCACAGACCGCCCCAGAAAAATATGCGCACAACTGAGCGACTCTGCCGGAACCCCAAACCTCTGCGCATAAAGCATCCGATAAAACGGCAACTGCACGCAGTTGGAGACCGCCGACCAACTGTCCCGATCATCCGGATCGAGCTTGCCCAGGGCCATCGCTATCTTGGCGGAGGTCTTGTAGTCGAGGATCAGCACGGCACCATCACGGATATCGACCCTATCGAGCACCCCGTAAAGTTTGAACTGCCCCATCTTGACGCTGACGGACTCCTCAACGCACTTGATCACCGTCCTGGTGTTTGTAACAACGGGGGCCGTGTAACCGGTGAGGAAGTCAAGCAGATGTTTTCTTACCTGATGCTTCAGCAGATAGGCCGCACCGCTGGGGTCGTTGCCGTAGAACTCCCTGAATGCCCCCTCAAGACAGACGAGCATACGCCCTTGGTCGATATCTCCGGGCGTGAGCGCAACTCCAACGAGCACCCTGAAGTACTCAGCCAACACGTGATGTACAAAGCTGCCGATATCCATTGGTTCGATGTCCTGAGTGGCCTTGTCCTTCTTGTCGAGGCGCAGGACGTACTTGTAGTAAAACCTTAAGGGACACACTAGGTAGGTCTCCAGGGCAGAGGCGCTGTAGCGGATATCGTTGCGCAGAACGTTAAGCATTGCATCGGTCTTTGCCACCGGCTCCGGAGACCTGCCCTTAAGCTCAATCTTGTACTGGATGGAGCTAACGAGATTGTCGTCACTGAGGTGGTTGTTGCGTTGTTGCTGCTTCCACAGGAGGCGCTCTACGAACCGGCTTTTTTCCTTCTTGTCGTTTTCCACGAAGAAGACGGCGACCTCTTTGGCGCCTGCTATGAGCGTCTCCAGGTAGTAGGCCGACAGCTTTTCCCTGTCCACGGCGGTCGGAAGCCCCAACTGCTGACGCGCCCCAAAGGGCAACAACGAATCCTCAAGCGTCGTACCGGGCAGCACGCCCTCGTTGACGTCGAGGATATACACCCGGTCAAACCGGATGTTGCGCGTCTCCAGAAACCCCAACACCTGCATCCCCCTAAGCGGCGTCCCCGTAAAGGGGCAGTAACAGGTCGCTATGTACTTCTTAAATAGATTGAAGTAACCGGCGGGTTGCACAAAACGTATCTCTGCCATTTGGGAGTTTACGATCTTGTGCAGGGTCTTGGCAAATGCCTCGGCAAACGGGTAAAAGTACGGGTGCAGCGGGGCCGTGCTCTCCCTGTAGACGTAACTCAGGATGGCTATGCACTGTGCGGCAAAGTCTGCGGTGTCCTTAAAGCCCATAAATCGTCTGATCGTATTGTTGTGGATGTCGATCAGGTGGTCTCTGATCCCCTTGGCGTCGTGCCCCGCTAGCGAATCCGACCCCGCTACTGTAAGGAGCGAATCCGATGATTTTCCCAGTATCTTGACGATTGCATCAAACAATTCCGTGTCGTTTTCCAGCTCCTCCAGCGAAAAGAACGTCTTTGTGCGGTTTGGGGACAACTCCTCCTCGATGGTATGGAACATGATCCGTGTGATGTCCGCCCTGGTGGAGAGCAGGACGTTTTTCGTGTACGGGTGCAGGACAAACCTCAGATAGTCGTGGATGTACAGGCGGTGGCCGTCCATTGTGGTGATCAGTTGCATGAGGTTGTTAAAGAAGCCGTAGATTGGCGTCCGGTACAGGGGATATCCCAGGGAGACGTTGTAGTCGGCCTCGTCAAACACCGACAGTCCCTGCAGCAGCAGCGGGAAGAGCGTCTCCGACGACGGCAGGGCGATGACGGTGCGCTCGTTGAGGGGCTGTGTCCGGGTTAGCAGTGAGTTTAATGCAAACACCTGGCCGTGGACGTCGGGAGAGCGGTAGAACTCAATCCGCTCATGCGTGTCCATCCTCTCAAGCGGGGCAATGCCATCAATCCCAAGGGCCTTTAGTCGTTCGTGGATGCCGGGGCCGTCCTGGAAGATAAATTCCGCGTTGGTGTTGCTTGCAAGCCCCCTGAACATATCTATCTCCGAGGCCGTCATGCCATAGAACCCCAGGACGATTATCTTATCGTACCGGGAGAGGTCTGCCTCCTTAATCCTTTCGGAGACGGTTGCGTATCTGAGTGAGCGCGTGGAGTAGTTCAGCGCATTGGCGGTCTTGTAGAACTCCTCATAGAAAAACGACAGCTTCTGGATGTTTTGCATACTGTGCAGCGGGCACATGTCCTTGAAGATTTCCTCGACCCTGGAGGTGATCTCGACGCCCTTTTTTTCGATGCAGAGTTCCTCGATGTCGCGGTAGATGCTCATGCCGATGCCAAAGAAGCTGTCCGGCGTGGCGAAGTGTTCCCACTCCCGTGTGGAGTGTTCCCTGTGGCACTTGTACAGGATTGCCACAGCGTCGATGGTCTCAAGTGCGGGGTCAAAGAGCCCAAGTACGTCCTCGTATATGAAGTCCACGAAGCCGTCCATCGAAAACACCTTTGGCGGGATAAAGCTGCCCTCGCCCCTCTGTCCCAGCGTCTTTCTGAGGAAGTGTGCAGGTCGTTTGCCGGGAAAGATGACAAGGTTGTTGCTATAGTCGCATCCCGTCGTCAGTCTACCAGCCGCCTCCTGCACAAGGTCAGCCGTCGCCGGTACAAGCGTCACGTTCATAGCAGTGGAAAGAAGGAAGAAGAAGGGAGGCGGCTTACTTGGTAGAGGGCGGTGTGGAGGATATCAAACTCGATGAATTTCATTATTTGCAGGAAGTCCAAAACATTAACCCCTGAGCCAATAAAAACAAAAGGACGGGTCTTTATAATAGCCTCTAATGAACCCATAAAACCCCTTTGAGAAAGATAATGACTCTTGTAATCATCCTCAGTCAATACAATGTCTTGCGGATAATCATATCTTCCGTGTCTGTGAAATATCTTTTCTTGTGGTTCAAAGGTTGAGCTACAAGAATCGTTTAACTTTTGTATGCTCTTATTAGCTTTCATTAAGAATTAATATGATAGTGCTAGCATCACTATCACTTATTCAGTATCCTCTTTATATTTCATGGTAACTACGCTTTTATGCATCATGGATTCCTGGTCAAGCCAGG
>NZ_JABXWD010000346.1 GCF_019173545.1 Candidatus Magnetobacterium casense
TGGTTACAGTACATATACCTTTCCTACATTGTTATGATGCCGGCAAAGCCTGTGAAGGCAAGGGCTATCAGGCCGGTTGTCACAAAGGCTATGGGCAGGCCCCGAAACGGAACCGGTACGTCTGCAAGTTCTAGTTTCTCACGTATGCTTGCCATTATAATCAAAGCCATGGCAAATCCCATGCCGGAGCCAAGTCCCAGGGTGATACTTTCTATAAAGCCGTAGTGGTCGCCGGCGTTTATTAGCGGCACTGCCACCATGATGCAGTTGGTGGATATCAGCGCAAGGTACACACCCAGCTTGTAGTACAGTCCCGGGGAGACCTTTCTCATTATCGTGTCTGAGGCCTGCACGAATGAGGCGATTATTCCGATGAATATGACGATCTTCAGAAACGTGATATCCAGCGGTACCATCACGGCGGTAAAGACGACCCAGCTCAACGCTGCCGAAATCATCATAACGGCGGTGAAGGTTATACTCATGCCCACGGCCGTTTCCACCTTTTTGGTCACTCCAAAGAATATGCACAACCCCAGGAACCTTGTAAAGACAAAGTTGTTTATCACGGCTGAGGCCACAAATATTTCAAACAGCTTGGTAAGTTCTCTGTCCATGTTTTGTTAATACCTCCTTATATTGTGGATTTTCCACGTTATAAAAGTCAATGGCCACCGGCCCCGCCGGCACCCTTGCCGCCATAGAATCGTATATCTATCCAGTTGAAGAAGCCCATGAGCAGGCCGGTTGCGAAGAATCCACCGGTGGGCAATAGGGCGATCAACAGGGGTTTGGCATGAATAATATCAACCCCCCACAGTGCCCCTTTTCCAAGCAGCTCTCTGAAGAAGCTGATAACTACGAGGGCAAAGAAGAATCCTGCTCCGATGCCGATGCCGTCAAAGAAGGATGGCACCACCTTGTTTTTGCTTGCAAAGTTCTCCGCACGTGTCAGTATGGATGCAAAGGCTACAATAAGCTGGATGTACAGACCCATCTGCTTGTAGGCCTCACGGGAGAATGCTGCAAGCGTCAGGTCGGCCACCGTCACCCAGCCAGATATGATCAGCATGTAGATGGGCATTCTTATCCGGGGATGTATCACCTTCCGCATCAGTGATACCGTTACGTTGACCATGGCGTTTACAAAGATCACGGCCACGCCCATTAAGAAGCCGGTCTTTAGTCCTGTGGTCACCGCTATGGCTGGACACAGGCTTATGGCCATCCGAAATATGGCGTTGTCCTTAAATATCCCGCTAATTATTAGCTGTAAGGAGTTAGGCCTCCCAATCGTTGCCTCAATGGCTCCCATCTGCATTGCCTCCTTTTAACTGGGGTTGGTGTTGGTCTTGGTTGTCTGAGGAGCCGCCCAGTTTTTCCTGTAAGAACTTCAGGCCGTTTTTCATGGCGTCCTCGGTGACGGCCCGTGAGGATATGGTTGCTCCGGTCAGGGCCTGTATGTACTGGGTAGTTTCGGTCTTGACTACCTTGAGGTGATTGATGTCCTTGCCTGGGAACTGTCCCTTAAAGCTGTCGACCATGATTTCGTCTCCCAGACCGGGAGTCTCACCCTGTTTGAGTATCTCCATCTTTTGTATCTTCATGTCCTTATCGACGGCAAAGAGGAGATCGATGTAACTTGAGTAGCCCTTACCCATTGACTGGACTATGTAGCCTATGACCTCGCCACCTTTTTGTGCCTTGTAGTATTCGCAGTGTTTTTCGTGTGGGTACCAATCGCCGAGTTTTTCTATCGTATCGGCACTGGGGATCATTTTTTGGAGGGCCTCTTCTTTTTCCTTCTGGTTGGCCTGGAATATGATTGGTGATGTCTTTGCATACAGGGCGGCAAGCAGCACGCCGCCAACTACATAGACCACGACCAGATTTACCGTTATTTTAAATATGTCCTTTGCGTTCACGTCTTTTTCCCTCTTGCCCCAAACACCTGTGTCCTGACGCTTCTGTCTATCAACGGGGTTAAGCAGTTCATAATGAGTATGGCAAACATGACGCCTTCGGGGTATCCGGCCTTGAGTCTGATCAGCAACGTCAGGGCGCCACAGCCAATGCCAAAGAGTATCTGCCCCTTTTTGACGGCAGGACAGGTAACGTAGTCTGTGGCCATGTAAAAGGCCCCTAGCATAAGTCCGCCGCTTAGGAGGTGTATAATCGGCTCTCCGGAGAACAACCCTGCCTTACCGCCAAAAATCCACGCCCCAACCGCCACCGTTGCCAGAAAGCTCACCGGTATTTGCCAGGAGATGTACCGGAAATAAAAGAGAAACGCCGCACCAATCAGCAGCGCTATAACCGACGTCTCACCCAGGGAGCCGGCCCTGTAGCCAACCAGCAACTGCTTGTACAGGTGCATCTTGTCTCCAAAGACCTCAAGCAACCTGACCAATCCCTCTTCCTTTAGTATTCCCAACGGTGTGGCCGTGGTCTTGCCGTCGATGCCGGCAAAGGACAGCGTTGGCACTGCCCATGTTGTCATAGCCCGCGGCCACGTGATCAGGGCAAATGCCCGACCCATCAGTGCGGGGTTGAATATGTTGTACCCCAGGCCGCCAAACAACTGCTTGGTTATCCCAACCGCTACAAATGAGCTTATCAGCGGGATGTAAAACGGTACGGTAACCGGCATGTTCAAGCCGAGCAGCAGGCCCGTTAAAAATGCGCTGCCATCCTTTATGGCTATCTCCTTACCGGCAAGCCTCTGGATTAGCACTTCGCTCAACAAACTGCCCAGGATGCACAGGGCCGTTACCACAATTGCCTTGGGGCCGAAAAAGTACACACCCATTACAAAGGCAGGACTGAGGCTCACGCTCACCGTCCACATGATCTTGTTGACCGTCTCCTCGCTGCGCATGTGCGGACTGACGGATACGACCAGGCCCTGTGTATTAATGACCTGTTCTTTGGGCTGTTCTTTAAGCTTTTGGGTCTTATTAGATTCTTCTTGCATGTAAACCCTCTATATCTCCTATAGTAGCCTTTGTTTTCTTCATTTTGTTTTCTTCATCCGGGCTTCACCTGAGTCTTGGCAAAGCGTATTTGTTGGACTATTGGGCGTTTTGCCGGACAGACGTATGTGCAACATCCGCACTCAAAACAATCAAACAGGTTATAGCTCTTGGCGTCTTCGAAGTGTCCACGTTCGGAGAACAGGCTCAACATCAGCGGCATCAGCCCCATCGGACAGGCATCCACGCATCGGCCACACCGGATACAGTTGCCGTACTTATCGCCGTAGGAGGTCTCCTGCGCAAGCATCACGACAATGCCGGAGGTGCCCTTCATCACGGGGACGTCCGTGCTAAAGACCGCAAAGCCCATCATCGGCCCCCCTGAGATGATCTTGGCTGCCCCGCCCTTAAGCCCCCCGCACTCTGCTATCAACTGCGAAATGGGTGTCCCTATGCGTGCCAGCAGGTTCTTGGGGGTCTTGATGCCGTTGCCCGTTACGCTGACGACCCTCTCAACCAGCGGCTTGCCTGACCTGCACGCCTCATATATTGCCAGTGCCGTGCCTACGTTCTGGACGACTGCACCAACGTCCATCGG
>NZ_JABXWD010000347.1 GCF_019173545.1 Candidatus Magnetobacterium casense
TTGCAGGGGAGGTCAAGGAGGGGGCGGAGCCGCCCTTCTTGTGGGGGGTAGGGGGCGAAGCCCCCATTCTTTCTTTGACGAAGCCACCAACTACTTTCTTATGCACCCGGGAATACTTGAAATATTTAGCTGCGAAGGTTATAATATAATTAATGAAACACAGGAGAAACACATCAACAGAGAGACTTTATTTGAAGGTACGATTGTGAATATTGCTCTGAGCTGTGATGCATTGTATTATCGGTTTTCTAATGAGACTACAAGTGATCTGATTTTTTGAGGATGGTGAAGATACTATGAAAATAGACATATATAAGGAAATAGGCGAAATCTGCATTACAATGCAAGATGGTCAAAAGATATTTGATCAGATACATCCCATATTGTTGGCCGGCAACACGGTTGAGCTTAATTTTGAAAACGTTAATTTGTTTGCGTCTCTATTTTTTAACGCCTCCATTGGTCGTCTGCTGGAAGATATAAAATCTGAAGACCTAAACCGTCTTGTCAAGATAACAAACATTAACTCTATAGGTCGTACAGCTTTCAGACGTTCGATAGAAAATGCCAGAGAGTATTATGGCAATAAAAAGAGACGTGATGCGGTGGATGAGGTCTTACTACAACAGGCTGAGGAACTGTAATGCCTGTTAATTATAAGATTAATGCTTCTGTTGTTGATCTTCGGTGTGATAGTCCAAGGTCAGACGATGTCTTTATGGTTGACACAAATGTTTGGTATTGGTTAACTCATGGTCTTGCTGCTTCGGCTCAGAAAACTTCTGTCAGGAGAGTTAGAGAGTATTCCCCATATATAAGAAATGCTTCTTTAGTTAAAAGTAAGCTACTTCGATTTAATCTATCCTTGTCTGAATTATCTCATCTTATAGAAAAAACTGAGAGAGAATTCTTTGTTCGCTCAAATAGAAAGGTGAACACCAAGGAATACCGCCACAACTATCCCTTTGAACGAAATAGAGTTGTCAGCGAAATCCAGGCTGCGTGGAGCCAGATTGAAGCGATGTCAAAAGCCGTTGACATAAACATCGATGAAACTGTTACAAAGAACGCTATGAATCGTCTTGCTACCGAACTACTTGATGGCTATGACTTGTTTGTTATTGAAGCTATATTCCGCAATAACATAACGAGTAAAGTCATTACGGATGATGGCGACTTTGCCACAGTTGGCGGTATTGAGGTCTTTACCGCAAATGATAACGTCATTAATGCGGCTCAATCACAAGGGAGATTAATTACCAGGTAATTTAAAGTCGATGAGTTCATAGATATATCGAGTTGCTTATAAATGCCAAAAGGAGGAGTTTACGCTATGCAAAGATTGTTTTACGGGTTTACGGTGATGATTATTGCACTGATGTGTCATTTGCTGGTGTACGCACAGGAGGGGGCGAACTTTGGTTTTGGGGTGTATGATATCTCTCAGCGTCAGCCTGAATTGACACCGCAACAGAGGGAGGCGATCAAGGCGGAGATACGGCAAAACGTGATGCGTCTGAGGGCGCAGGGTAAGCTGCCGGCCTATGAACCACGGGCTGCCGTGTTGTTTTCCCTGCCCCTTAAGGCCTCGGATACACTGAAAGACTACGGTTTCTATGGTATATCGGCCTTTGTCGATCACGATCCGACTTATCCCAACCACCTCCGTGACTATAATTGTGGCACACGGACCTATGATGTCGCTTCAGGGTATAACCACCGGGGGACGGATTTTTTTCCCTGGCCCTTTGGCTGGAAAAAAATGGACAACGATGAGGTAGCCGTCGTGGCAGCCGCAGCCGGTACGATTGTTAATAAGTCCGATGGCAACTACGACAGAAACTGTGCAGCGGGGGACGCTGACTGGAACGCCGTATATGTCCGTCACAGCGATGGCTCAACCGCCTGGTATGGTCATTTCAAAAAGGGTTCCACCACCACCAAGGCCGTAGGAAACACCGTAGCGGAGGGCGAATACCTTGGCATTGTGGGTAGCTCCGGTAGTTCCACCGGACCACATCTGCACTTTGAGGTGCATGACGCCGCCGATAAGGTAATTGACCCCTTCTATGGTAGTTGTAACAATATGAATTCCGCTTCGTGGTGGAAGTCACAACGCCCCTACTATGACTCTGCCGTGCTCAAACTCATGACAAGCAATGCCGTCTACGAAGCAACCGAATGTTCCGTTACGGAAACTACCAACGAAAAGACCAATTTCCAACCCGGAGACACCGTTTATTTTTACATCTTCTACAGAGACCTGCTCGAAGGTATGCAGAGCACGTACACGGTCTATCGTCCGGATGGCACCGTGTTTAAATCGTGGGAGTATACGTATGACAAGACACAACATTACGCTGTCTCCTACTGGTACTGGTACTACGCCTTACCGGGCGATGCCCCCACCGGGAAGTGGAGGTTTCAGGTGGGGGCTAATGGTCAGACTTACGAATATGCCTTCAACGTTGGTAGCGTTTCCGGTATCAATCTCACGGTGAAAAAGACCGGCACGGGTTCGGGCACTGTTACCAGTTCGCCTTCCGGTATCGACTGCGGACTGACGTGTTCCGGTTCATTTTCCGCAGGCGCCTCCGTGACCCTGACGGCAGCGGTGGCTACCGGTTCGACGCTAAAGGCCTGGACAGGCTGCGATTCCACCCCAGTTGCCAACCAATGTGTGGTTGCGATGACCGCAGACAGGGACATCTCCGTTGAGTTTACCTCCAGCACCGTGACAAAGGTCAAGAACGACTTTGATGGCGATGGTCATAGCGATGTGTTGTGGCGTAATAAAAATACCGGCGACATATACATATGGTTGATGACCGGGACAAAGATCACGGATGGCGGACTTGTCGTCAAGGGCATACCGTTGGAGTGGGAGATCAAGGCAACGGAGGACTTTGACGGCGACGGCAAGACCGACATTCTGTGGCATAACGCTACACCTGGTGACGTTGCCATGTGGTTTATGGATGGCTCAAAGATAACCGGCAGCGGCTATGTAGCCAGAGGAATCCCGCCCAACTGGCAGATTCAGGCAACCGCAGACTACAACGGCGATGGCAAGACCGACCTGCTCTGGCAGAACATCAACACGGGCGACGTTTACGTACACCTCATGGATGGCCTGCAGATATCCGGCGGGGATTTCGTCACACACGGCCTGCCCGGTGAGTGGCAAACCAAATAACAAGGGAAAAAAGGGAGGCGGCAGCGCCCCCCGGCTCAATGCGCTCCTGGCCTCCCTCAGACCCCTCCTGCAAGGGGGGGTGAGGCACCCCGGCCACGAAGAAGCCCCCTTGACCCCATCTTGCGAGGGCTGGTTGTTGAGTTGGGGTATGGGTTACACAGCAGTTGTGGTTTTTTACCGTATCCTACGCATAAGGACTTTGGAATGTGAAGTAACCTTCTCTTGACAGAATATGAATTTTCCGTTAGGAGTAAAAAGATATTAATCTATACTTTTGCACTTTTTTATTAACTGGCTTTTTATGCGGTTTTTGAAAATGGATTCCCGTTTTCACGGGAATGACAAGAAATGGTATTTTGCGCCCATCTGTGTC
>NZ_JABXWD010000348.1 GCF_019173545.1 Candidatus Magnetobacterium casense
TGTCAATGGTTATGACCCTGTCGTCGTTTTGCAGTCGCCATGCCAGTTGACCGTATCCGACGTCCACGGCGTAGACCCGCACGGCACCATGAGCAAGCAGACAATCCGTAAACCCCCCGGTTGAGGCACCAACATCAAGGGCCGTCATGCCACCGACATCGACGCCGAAGTGCTCCAGGGCAAAGTCCAGCTTCACCCCACCCCTGCTTACGTAGGGCATGTCGCAATCCCTGAGCGTTATGACGGCGGCGTCAGCATCAACGGCAGTGCCAGGTTTGGTGCAGGGGACGCCGTTGACCATGACCTTGTTCTCCATTATCAGCGCCCTGGCTCGCTCTCTTGATTGCATAAGCCCTCGTTGCACAAGGACGATGTCAAGCCTCTTTTTCATCGCAATGTTCTAGTATAAAACAAGTGAGTCTAAATTATCCCTGTTCATGACTTTTTTTGTACCTGTTGATGGCACTGTGACGCGTTTTGTCACCGTGGTGACATTTTAAGGCACAACTGAAATCAGCAGTGGGGTGAATAGCTGTACTTTAAGGCTTCATGGCTAGGATTATTCAGTCAAATTATTTTTCAGTATGCAGCATTAATGTGGTATAATTATTGATGGGTATTTGCATGTGCGAGGAAAGACAAAGGACGGTTTTAAACCGTAAACTATAAATATATAGAAAAAACAAATAAGGGGTATGTGTTATGCTTAGACCAATATCATTGACAGGGAATAGGGATGAGGGAGGATTTACGCTGGTTGAGCTTCTGATAGTGATAGCGATTATCGGGATACTGACTTCCATAGCGGTGCCTGCGTTTTTGGGTCAGAGGGAGAAGTCGAAGCTGAGGGCGCTTGAGGCTGGAGCAAAGGGCGCCGTGGCTGACCTTCAGGGCTATCTCGATTCCTACATAGCAGGTGACCCATACATAGTATTAACCAGCAGTGCAGGGAGTCAGGGGTGTTTTGAGGCCGTTAATGCAACGGCCACTGGTAAGACCTGCCAGGCAATATTCAATCAGGCCAGCACCAGCACATACACGTCATATCCAAGCGGTCTGCCTAACCTGCTCAATAACTTTGTCAACCATCATACCAGCAAAGGCGACACAAGTCCAATAACCGGAGAGGCACTGTTTGTTACGGCACACACTACCGAAGGAGAGGTCTTTTTAACACCCAACGGTAATCGCACCGTTAACATCACTGCATATGCCACGGATACGACCCTGCCCATCTTTAGCCAGATTGTAACGGCCAAGTAACATATCCACCGCAGACCAACACGGCAGACAGGGAGATGTGAGCTACCCGACCTGCCATGCTTGAGTCTCTGCGTTAAAGTGTGCTACATGTTGAGGAACTTTTCGATTTCGTACTGACTGCCCAGAAAGACGGGTGTACGTTGATGTATCTCCGTGGGTTTTACGTCGCAGATGGTGCCGTTGCCATCTGTTGCCATTCCGCCGGCCATCCTGACGATCATCGACATGGGAAAGACCTCGTACAGGAGGCGGAGCTTTCCGCTCTTGCTCTTGGTATCAGACGGATAGGCAAATACACCTCCCTTGAGCAGTGTTCTGTGAACATCTCCAACCATTGTACCGATAAACCTTGCCGTGTAGCCTTCGTCCTTGAGAGAGTCAAAGTAGTCTCGGGTCTTTTGTGGCCATCCGCGACTATTGGACTCGTTGACGGAATATGTCTTGCCCTTTTGCGGTATCTTCAGGTTGGGGTGTGACAACAAGAACAGACCGTTTGACGGGTCCAGGGTAAACCCGTTTACTTCCGAGCCGGTGGTATAGACAAATATACACGAGGAGCCATACATCACATATCCGGCGGCCACCTGTCTGCATCCGCCCTGGATAAAGTCATGCATGGTGCCTGTGATCCGCTTGTAGACCGAAAAAATGGTGCCAATGTTGATGCCAACCTCTATGTTGGTTGAGCCATCCAGTGGATCAAAGGCAATTATGTACTTGGCATCCACTCCTTTTTCGGGATATATGGGGTCGTCCATCTCCTCGGAGGCTATAGCGTAGAACTGACCGCTGTCGGAGAGCACGCTCACAAGGACGGCATTGGAAAACTCATCCAGCCGCTGTACTTCCTCCCCCTGGACGTTTATCTTGTCGGCCTTACCGAAGATGTCTGCAAGGCCGGCCATTCTGGTGTGTGCGGCAATGATCTTTGTGGCCGTCTCTATCGACATCAGGGCAATTGACAGCGACCCTGTGGCGTTGGGATATTTGCGTTCCTCCTCTAATATGAATCTGTTGAGATCCATTCCTATTTTGGGCATAAAGTTCCTCCTTGTTGTGATAAAAGTTACTATTATTTTATTACATATGGCACACATATGTAAAGGAGGTAAGACGTCAGTACAATGTTCTGTCCTACTTGTAACAATTTGCTTAAAATGTTATTATAGAGGATATAATTTATATACAAAGGAGGTTGACACAGTGGCAGTCTGTTATGTTTGTGGCAAAAAGAAGACGACGGGTAATAATGTTAGTCATGCCAACAATAAAACGCGCAGGTGGTTTCATCCCAATCTGCAAACAATACGGGCACATACCGACAAGGGCCCCAGGAAGGTAAGCATCTGTACAAGATGCCTGCACTCAGGGTTGATCAAAAAGGCCATTTAGAGGAATCCGTTATCAGGGTGTAAGGACACGTGGAAAAGGCCTCTTCCTTTTTTGAATCGATAATAAACGACCTTGGATTGGGGGAGGCTATGCACCTGCAAAGGATACAGGACAACTGGCAGAGGCTGTTTCCACCTCCGATGTCACTGCATACCCATCCGGATTTCCTCAAAAACGGCACCCTGCATATCAACGTAGACTCACACGTGTGGCTGCAGGAGTTGCACTGCTATCAGAGCCACATCCTCGAAAAGCTCTGCGACTACAAGATCATGGCGATAAAGCTGCGGGTGGGAGTTGTCAAAGCCACAGCCAAAGGCAACACCACAGAGAGCGTAGCATTTGTCCCGCTCAACGATGAAGACAAACACTTCATAGATACCACCACCGCCATCATAAAAGACGATGAACTCAGGGCGATCATCCGAAAGACAATGCAGAAGGCCTTGTCGCATCCCAGGCCTAAGGGGCGTTAGATGAAGGCAACGCTGACCTGCCTTCTGTGTCTCTTGCTGGTGCTGACCGCCATACGCTGTAAGGATTCAACCGCAGAGGACAAAAGCCTGAAGGATAAGGATAAAGACCTGATGATGCTTATAAACGGTGTCCGTCAGGAGGTACGACAGAGACCTAATGCCACTGATGACCTTCAGCGACGAGTGTTTCTGCTCAATCGTTGGGTGCGGATACTCTTTGAACAGGGCCTGGATGTCAACACGGTATACCCCTGGCAACGAGCCTTGGACATTGACAGGGCTGCCACTGCCAATCCACAACATGCTATGTCAGAGGTCACGGCTGCATACGCCGACCTTGAACGCTTCGTTGCAACACACAAGGAATATCCCGCCGAAAATAAGCGCATCCTCGATGAGATCAACAATACACGCCGGGAGCTAAA
>NZ_JABXWD010000349.1 GCF_019173545.1 Candidatus Magnetobacterium casense
CTCTGCAAATCGGCACCATCATGCTACTGACTTTGCCCAAATCAGCCCATTAATGGAATTGATCGACCAATAGATTTCACCGTGTATTTTTTTATTTTTCCGATACTTGCACATGGTTGGGCATCAGACAGTAGGCCCAGATTTCCACCCCGAAACGCGCGCACCACTCGGCCATCAGGTCCAGATAGACATGATAATCCTGTTCCTCAAAAAAGGTCTGTTGCCTCCGATTGCCACGCTGGGTGATGTGATGTGGCAATCCAGGAACAACAACACGAGCGATTCTGGCCATGGGTCATGTTAACCTTTTCAATCTGGAAAAGAAATGGATATACTGTCCCCAGATTTCCGGTGGGTCATGTTAACCTTTTCAATCTGGAAAAGAAATGGATATACTGTCCCCAGATTTCCGGAAAGAAATGGATATACTGTCCCCAGATTTCGAAACTTTTACATTTATTTCTGTTTACCCCCCTCCAATCTTGGTAAATATCTTCGCAAGGATAGGGAAGCCAAACCATTGGATTGTGAACCCAGTAGCAACTGCCCCCCAAAAATCCTGAACCTTGATGGCAATCAAAAAATCGGTATTAGCAAGCCTTGATAAAAGAACAGTCACGACCCCACACAAAATAATTGAAGACGTTAATCCGGAAAACAAGAAACTGGCATTTGGGCTACTTTCACCGTTCAAATATTGAAGCACAAAACAGAGAATTCCGCCAATAGCTGCTCCAACGATCAGAACCCATTGAGACTGATCCATATATATTTCTGAGGATGACGACTTGACAAAAGATTCACCAATATTCCTTACATTTCCCTTATCCGAAAAAATTGGAAGCTTGTTCCATACATGCACATTCGAGGAAATTCTAAAATTACCAGGAAAGAAAAACATAAAAGCCTTCAAAATGATTACAATTCTCCTCAGTATCGATACCTTTCCGGGTTCTTCACGTTGAATAGAGGCTAACACTGTCAGCACAGGATCAATCTTCCAGATAACAGAATAAGACGCTCCGGGATCAATCCTTACAACCTCGTTTGAACTTCGTTGCTTTATTGTGGGGAAAAACGCGCCTATCGATCCTCCCTGAGAAGTTTGACCGTACATTTCTGGTGAAAGAGATAGGGTGGTGTGTTGGTCAATTACCCACAACGGGCGTGCAGAACGGTTAGTGATTTCACCAGATACAGACCACAGTTCCCCAGCAACAGGTCTGCTTCTTGATGGGTGCAAAATAATATCAATGTCTGGATCCTCTAAAGCCGCGCTATCACCAACCTCCGAAGGATAATCCGGAGAATCGTCTTGACCGACGACAGCCGACGAAATCTGCATCGAACCCGCACGGTCTTGATGATTGCTAGGTTCATTTACAGATTCTTCTTGATTTACAGATTCTTCTTGATTTACAGATTCTTCTTGCTCATCCAGTTGTTGACCCATCGCAGACCCCTCATTCTTTGTATGTTTTATATTTTATCACAACAACAAACTGGCCTGACAAGCTCTCGCCAGCCAAATTTCGTACTCCATTTCCCTCCCCCCACGCCACCCAACCCACTCATCGAAAAGGTACGCCCACCCCGTACTCCACGACGCATTGTTTTCCAAAGAAAAAGTGACGTACGGAAAATCCGTACTTCCCGCCCCGAAGTCAACAGGTTTGGGAGAAGGGGGCGCAAGAGAGAAGAGAACCACCATCCCACGGGGAGAAAGGTACGCCCAACGCCTTCCCTCCCCGAACTACTCGCCAACGTAACCCTTGGAAACGTTGGCCTTTTTTCTTACCAAAAAGCCGTCCCGAAGGACGGCCATGGCAAAGAGAAAACCCTGTAAAATCAAAATGGTGGAGGAAGCGATACGCAAAACGGAAAATTCTCCACCACTTTGCTGCGATGCAGCAAGAGAGCAGTTTGACGGCATCTTGGTTAGCCAAACGATACGGAATTGTGTAGGTGTTTGGCATTAAATGGATTTTTCCGTGTCGTCAAACTCTTCACCCGTTCGGCGCAAGGTAGCTGTTGACCCTCTTCCAACTCCCGCTTAGGTAGCAATAGCTCCGTCGGAACGTTCTCTGACATTCTCTGACATTCTCTGTGACTGTTTGTCAATATTGAAGGGTGCCACCCATCCCATCATGCATGTCCCCTCCTCTCGTCCAGCGCTCGCCGCCCAAAACGGCTGGTCAACCCTTCGGGGCGAGACACGCTTCTGAAGTCAAGATGGATCAGCCAGGACACCCTCAATCGTGGTGGCATCCAGTATCCGCAGACTCCACTCCTCCAGGGTGGATAAATCGGCAGTGGCAATCTTGTCGCTGGCCCAGGCAGGCAGGTTGCCGAAGCGGCGTTGGAGTTGGCGAGTCAGCATCTTTGCTTCGCCTTTTTGCTCACCGATCTGCTCGCCTTCCTGGCGGCCCTTCTGCTCGCCTATCAGAATCCCCTTCTGCTCAATGTCCCTCGACCATTTTTCAACGTGTGTCGCCAACATGTTCACCACCTCCTCAAGCTCTTCGGGAATGCGCGGTAGAGAATGCGGCCCTTTGAACCGCTCCAAGCCAACGGCCAACAACTCACGGAACAACCGCTTCACCGGCGGCCCTTCTGGATGCTTTGCAAACCACTCCACCAAATCACGGCTGGCATCCAAGATCGACGCCGGGCTGCCCGGGTGCCCGATACGGAAGAAAATCGCCGTCAAGGACTGCAGCCCCTTCAACTCCTCTTCCGGGAACCGCCCCTCGTCCACTACATGGTACCGCATCTCTGGCTGGTATTTCCACAACGGAGATCCGGCAGGCAGACGAATCAGATCCCTCAGGCTCGTTGCCGCATCCCATCGTGGCTCACCATTGAATATGACAACCGGCAGGACAGGTGGCAGTCCATCTGCCGGTTTCAATTTGCGCTCGTCCACCAACTGCTGGTAGAGCAGACCGGTGTAGACGTTCCAGGCGCAACACCATCCATTCGTCTATCTCCGACTGGAACTCCAGTAACAGTAGCAAAAACAGGCTGCCACCGGCACGGATTGGGATCTCCCAGACGATGTCACCCCTCCTCCGTTGGCCTGTCTTGGCGGTGAATTTGGTGTTCAACCGTCGCATCCGAGACAGGTCAAGCTCTGCAAGAATATTGGGGTCCAAAAAATTCTGCAGCAGATCAGCCACCATCTCTGGATAGGCGAAAAGCTTGTGGTAGAGCGAGTCGGAAGAGTGGATAGCATCAGCCATTGGTAGACATCTCGCCAAATCCTTCTGAACGGCAGTCAAGCAGACTGCTTTCCATGAAACATACTCGCTCCTCCAGGGCTGGTCAACCCGGCCTTACCAAGGCGGCGGCCAACATCGAAAATGTGTCCTCGTTTGCCCACGACACCAACCCATACGATTACGCTCTATCCATTGATATGCGGAACGGTGTTCCGTTCCGGGATATCCTGGGGATGCGCATGGAACGGAGCACGGCCGACTGGGCGGGGAAACCTCCCGATCCACAGAACCTACACTGAGAATCCTGTCGTTCATGCGGTTG
>NZ_JABXWD010000035.1 GCF_019173545.1 Candidatus Magnetobacterium casense
AGGGGACCAGTCCCCTTGACCCCATTATTTCACACTCAAATATCATGCCTGAAAAAACCTGTGTCATTTCAGTGTATAGCCTTTTTCTTGGTTGCCTCTTCGTGTTGTTTAGTCAGGCTGAGAAGGGTAAGATTTCGGTCATGAGGACTCTTTATATTAGAAAGTATTTCTGTTATTTGATTTATTAGCTGCTGAGTTACAACTGATTCACTTGTAGTATCTGTAGCATATTTTATCGAAGCTTCAGCATTGTATGAACTATTCGTTATATGAATCATGTCCCCTATAGCAGGTTTCGATTGGATTAAAGACAAAACACTTGTCCCCTTTACGACGCGTCAAGGGGACTATTGCACACAAGCGAAAAATAGATTCGCCCGCCCTGCCCTTATCCGAGGTATGCTTCTGCGACCCTTGGGTTGTGCAGGAGGTCTTGAGCGGGTGCGGCAAGGGCTATGCTGCCAAGGTCGAGTACCCATCCGTAATTGGCCAGCTTCAGGGCAGCCCTGGCGTTTTGTTCCACCAGCAGGACGGTTATGTTGTCACTGGCAATGCCCCTGATTATATCAAAGATGGTCTGCACCATCAGCGGAGCCAATCCAAGGCTGGGTTCGTCGAGCAGCAGGAGCCTGGGACGTGCCATCAGCGCCCGACCAACTGCCAACATCTGCTGTTGTCCGCCGGAGAGCGTTCCACCCTCCTGATCAAGACGCTTTGCAAGCACCGGGAAGTAGTCAAACACCCGCTGCATGTCCTGCCTGATGCCTGCCCTGTCCCCCCTGATGTAGGCACCCAGGAGCAGGTTTTCACGCACCGTCATCCGGGGGAATATCCGCCGCCCCTCCGGAACCTGGCAGATGCCCATGCGCACTATCTGCTCCGGGGATGCCCCGTGTATGGACACTCCTTCAAGCTCGATCACCCCCTGTGTTGGATGCAGAAGACCGGAGATGGTGCAGAGCAGCGTGGACTTGCCCGCTCCGTTGGCCCCAATCAGACAGCCAATCTGACCGCTCCTAAGCTCAAAGCTGACCCCCTTGATGGCATGTATGCTGCCGTAGTGACAGTGGACGTCGTTGAGCTTAAGCATGGTCGCTATCCACGCCAAGGTAGGCCTCGATGACCTCACGGTTGGTACGTATTTCCTGCGGGGTGCCATCGGCTATCTTTTTGCCGTGGTCGAGGACTATTATCCTGTGGCAGGCCTGCATTATCAGCCGCATGTCGTGTTCTATTATGATGATTGTTATCCCCCTGCGGTTGATCTCTTGTATGAGTTCAACGAGTCTGGCGGTCTCAAGGGGATTCATTCCGGCGGCAGGCTCATCCAGGAGCAGGAGGGATGGCACCGTTGCCAGTGCCCGTGCAATCTCAAGACGTCTCTGATCGCCGTAGGGGAGGTTGGCCGCCCTGAGGTCGCCCCTGTCGTGCAGACCAACAAATTCAAGCAATTCCACCGCAGACCGATGAATCTCAAGCTCTTCGGCCTGTTGAGAGGCACTGCGCAGTATCGAGGCCAGGACTCCACAGCGACCATGACGATGGCGGGCTGTCCTGACGTTGTCGCAGACGGTCATCTCCTTGAACAATCTGATGTTTTGAAAGGTGCGCGCTATCCCTGATGCGTTTACCCTGTTGGGTCTGATGAAGGTACCAAAGGCCGCAAGTACACCACTGCCACTGAGACCAATGATGACAAAAGGACTGTATACTATAAATATCAATGCCGTTACAATGACAACAGGTTTCAGGGGCAACAGTTGTATGGCCCCCGGGCCGACCGAAAAGAACCTGTACTGGCCGTATAGCTCAAGCCTGAAGAGCCACATCACCGCCGTAATGAGGTCAGACAGCGCAAAGACAATGGCCACCCCCCTGCTCCAACCTGCAAACGAACCAAGCCTCCGGGCGCTGAACACCCTGAGTATCGTGACCACCATCAGCGCCATAAATGTCTCTAGTTCAAACACCACCCCCGGCAGCGTTACCGCCGAAAACACCATCCCCCACAAGAAGGCTGCAACAAGCATCACATAGCCAAGCCTAACAACAGACACCGTAACTGCACCGTCCACCTCGGGGACTATGTCAACCCCCTTAAACCGTATAAAGCCACCAGAGGGACTCACAATACCCGAAAGACAATTGACAAGCGTGGTCTTGCCGGCCCCATTAGGACCAATAAGGCCAACCACCTCGCCCTCAGCAATAACAATGTCAACATCGCTTAGGGCATTCAACCCTCCATACGACTTACTCAGCCCCCTGGCTTCTATAAGCAACTGAGCTAGACCGCCTCTATCTTTCTACCGGGTTGCCTGCCTTTATCCAGTCAGCCATTTTCATGGTCACGGCTGTTACATCGGTAAATCCTACGTCCTGGAGGGCCTTTGCGGTTAACACTGCCCTGCCACCAATTGCGCAGTAGGTGTAGATTTTTATCGAGGTATTAGTCTTGTCGGGGAACCCCGCCACTGCCTTCCATATCTTGAACTCAGCCACACCTCTTGGTATGTTTGTAGCTCCGGGGATGAATCCGGACTTATATTCCTCCGGCTCTCTGACGTCAATGATGATCGCATCACCCTTGTTTTCAACCACCTTCTTGAATGCCTCCATGTCGATGGTCTTGACTGAGGACTTGGTCTTACCGATAACATCATCAACTGAGGCCGGCCAACTCTTGGCTGGTTTTGCATCCTCCGCAAAAACCTGACCTGAAAGGCCCAACATAAAGATGCTCGCAACCACTACCACAAACAACTTAACTCTCATGTTTTTTCCTCCGTGCTGTTTTTATATTACCCCAAAAGAGGCCACATTTAAAGCCCAATGGTTTATAATTAAAGCCTACTCGTTTATATCAAACAATTCAAGAGTGTCAGATAACAACAGGACGTCTTTCATCACCCTGCTTGGCTTTCGGATGATTACCCTTGGGAGGTTGTTGTCGTTGACAAACTTAGAGATGGCCAACAGACAATCCAGCCCCTCCGGTTCGATGACCCTAACCTCTGAGGCATCTATGAGGACGGCGCTGCGGTGTTTTATTTTCTCCCTGACGATGCCATAGGCCGCCTCGGCTGCTTCTATGTCCAATGTTGATGGCAATGCTATTTTTAACATTTGAGATTTCGCACCATACTCCTAAGATAGATATAGTAACGACATCAGGTATTTTTTGTCAATATTATTTTTGCTTTGAATTATCTTGTCAGTTGTTGTTATAATTAGGTTTGGAATTATTTCAGCGTGAAAGGTTATAAACGGGTATAGAATAGCATAAAATGATAAAAAATACGTTTAGTGTATTTGACGGTATAGGGGAAGGTACGGAGAAGAAGCTGTGGAAGAAGGGAATTATGACATGGGAGGACTTTGTCAACGAGGAGACCATACCCTTTGTCAGTCGGGAGAGGAAGTGCGATATAAACAAGAGTGTTGAGTCTTATACCAAGGGGCTGGAGGACGGCAACTGGTCATTGTTTGCCCGTTGCATCAAGAGAAAGGAGCACTGGCGATTTTTCGAGCTGTTCAAGAACGATGCCGTGTGTCTGGACATTGAGACCAACGGTCTGCCCAGGGACTGTGGCGGATATATAACGGTGGTGGGGTTGTATGACGGTACCGAGTACACGTCCCTGGTAAGTGGCAAGGGGCTGACGGAGACAAACCTCATAAAAGCGTTGTCGCCGTATAAGTATCTGATCACGTTTTACGGGGCGGTTTTTGACATCCCGTTTTTGCTCACGAGCTATCCGACGCTTAACCTTGAAATGCTGCACTACGATGTGTGTCTTGACTCCAGACGGATTGGAATGCGCGGTGGGCTTAAGAAGTATGAGAAGTGTTTTGGTATCAACAGGGTTGACGAGGTAGATGGGATGAACGGTTTTGATGCCGTGAGGTTGTGGCACATGTATAAGCGTGGCGATAAAGCCTCCCTGGAGACGCTCATCAAGTACAACCGTGAGGACACGGTAAATCTCCTGGTGGTAGCACAGTACGTCTACAACGAACTCAAGCGTGCAACGGGCATTGGGGATTACTTGAAGCTATGAATGATGTACTGAAACGATTCCTGGTATACCTGAGCGCAGAACGGGGGCTTGCCAACAACACCATTGATGCCTACGGTACAGACCTGAAACTGTTTTTTGCCTTCATTGGGGCAGAACAAAAGACACCGGCAGACTTTAACCGTCAAGACATAATTGAGTACATACACAGCCTGAGACAGAAGGGTTACTCCTACAGGTCGATATGCAGGTTTATTGCTTCGGTGAGGTCTCTGTGCAAGTACCTGTTGATCGAACGAGTGCGGGGCGATGACCCTGCGGAGAATCTGCACAGACCTAAGGGGTGGCAGCACCTGCCCAAGACGTTGAGTGTTGAGGCCGTTGTTGGGGTGTTAAAGACGACGGTGTCAAGCAAGTATGTGATACGTGACATTGCGATGCTTGAGCTGATGTACGCATCCGGGTTGAGGGTCAGCGAGCTGGTGCTTGTAGAGATGGCCAATCTCCAGTTGGAGGCCGGCTTTATAAGGGTCAAGGGCAAGGGGTCACGGGAGAGGCTGGTGCCGGTTAACGACAGGGCAAGGCAGCACATAGTGGCTTATTGCAAAGATATACGTCCACTTATCCTGAAAAAACGCATCAGTCCGTATCTGTTCTTAAGCAACAGGGGAAAGCCGTTGACACGGCAGCGGTTCTGGCAGACGATCAAGGCATATGGCAAAGCGGCAGGAGTTGAGCTATCGCCTCATACGCTGCGGCACTGTTTTGCCACGCACCTGGTTGAGGGTGGGGCAGACCTGCGTTCGGTTCAGAGGATGCTCGGACACGCCAACATTACGACAACACAGATATACACCAAGGTATCGACCGAGCTTATCAGAAAGGAGTACAACGAGTGTCATCCACGGGCATAATTGGGGGCAGTTATGGGTAAATCCACGGCCCCGCTGATCCTTAGTCACCAACGACGATGGCGTAAGTTCACCGGGGATAACGGCGCTTCATCGGGCAATGAAGGAGATATCCGATTCGATCATTGGTAATAGTTCAGCTATACAATTGAAATGTTGTGTATAATCAACCCAATGTCAACAAGATAAGAAGGGGTCAAGGGATCAGCGAGGGGCGAGCCGCCCCTTTCTTTCCTTCTTCTTAGGGGGGTGAGCTATTCGAAGTGGCTTAAATCCTGGCAACTGCGGTTGGTTGTGGTGCTACCCACCCATTACCGGTGCAACAAATTTAGTCGAAAAAGTTATTTAAGGCTGAACTATTATGGGGGTCATGCGTTTAGGTCTGCTATTTTGCAGATAGCCTCCATGTCCAGGTGTGTCTTGACGACCCCTGCCAGGGAGTCGAGGGAGTCCAACATCACCTGGTGGTAGTTGACGGCGGTCTCCAGTGGCGGCAGGGAGCGTCTCACCCTGAGGGCGTTGACAAGTGCCCTGCGGAAGGCGTCGTTGTCAAAGATGCCATGCAGATACGTGCCCCAGACGTTGCCGTTTGAGGAACCATCGGCATAGTGATGTGTACCATCAAGGGGGCTGACGTCAAACAGTTCGATCCGACCTTGTGACTGTCCCATGTGGATTTCGTACCCTTGCAGATTACAGAGATGATCAGCGGCAGTGTGTGCGACATGCCGGCCCAACCAGGGCGCCTTGCGCAGGTCAGCCCTGACCCTGCGAGTGGTCTTTGTCCGATTAAAGGTGGTGGAGATATCGAGCAAACCCAGGCCCTCTACCTCTCTGACGTGACTCTCTACGCAGTGGGGGTCGCTCAATAGCTTGCCAAGCATCTGGTATCCGCCGCAGATACCGGCAATGGGGATGCCCCTCCGTGCGGCCTCCTTCAACACCGCCTCAAGTCCGTTGGCCCTCAGGGAGAGGAGATCGCTTACGGTGTTCTTGCTGCCGGGGATTATGATGAGGTCGGAGTTCAGCAGTTCCTGCTGCCCAAGCGTGTACGACAACTCCACGTCAGGCTCATACAGGAAGGGGTCGAAGTCCGTGAAGTTGGAGATGTACCTGAGCCTCAGCACCCGCACCTTGATGGGTCTGTTGCTGTATGTGTCCCTGTAGTGTCTGTATGAGTCGATGGCAAGGCCGTCCTCTTCGGGCAGTCTGAGGTTGCCCGCGTAGGGCAGGACACCCAGGACGGGGATGCCGGTCTTTGCAGAGAGCATGTCGATGCCGCTGGTGAGGATGTCTGCGTCACCCCTGAACTTGTTGATGATAAAGCCCTTTATCCTGTGTGCATCCTCCGGTATCAACGCAACGGTGCCGTAGAGCGATGCAAAGACCCCCCCTCTGTCGATGTCCCCCACGAGCAGGACGGGGGCATTGGTGTGTCGTGCCACTGCCATGTTGACGATCTCCACGTCCGAGAGATTGATTTCGGCAGGACTTCCGGCACCCTCGATGACGATCAGGTCGTACTGTGAGCTGAGTCTCTCAAGTGCGATTTCGACATATGGCCAAGCACTGTCCCGGAAGCGGTAGTACTCCTGCGCTGACATGGTGGCGTGTACCTTGCCCAGAAAAATGACCTGAGAGCCGCTCTCCCCGGAGGCCTTGAGCAGGATCGGATTGAGATAAATGGACGGCTCTATCCCCGCAGCCTGCCCCTGGAGGGCCTGTGCCCTTCCGATCTCCCCACCCTCGATGGTGATGTAGGAGTTAAGCGCCATGTTCTGGGCCTTAAACGGCGCCACCTTAATCCCCCTTTGCTTAAATATCCTGCACAGGGCGGCAACAAGCAGACTCTTGCCCACACCCGACCCCGTACCCTGGATCATCAGAAATTTACTCATAAATTGGTGTCCTCTTTATATTTCATGGTAGCAAAAAAAAGGTAATAGTTCACCCCACTAAGAAGAAGGAAAGAAAGGGGCGGCTCCGCCCCCCTTCAGAACCCCCTGCAAGGGGGCCAGCCCCCTTGACCCCTTCTTACCTTGTTGATATTGGATTGATTATACACAACATTTCAATATGTATAGCTGAACTATTACAAAAAAAGAAGGGGGCGGAGCCACACCTCACACCTTCCTTCTTTTCTTTCTTTTCTACTCACACTTAGTAAAGCCGCAGTCGTGGCAGACGGAGCATCCACCCTCGTGCTCTACGCATCCACCGCACTCGGGGCAGGCGCCAACTAGCATGTTTTCGGTGTACTTGTCGCCGTTGCCGTTGTGTGTATCCAGGCCCTGGCTGTTGTAGTGCTCGATGGCCTTTGCTATGGCGTCGGAACAGGACGATATCTTACCGCCGTTGGTCCAGATCGGCTGATGACACGAAATACCCTTCAACTGCTTGATTATTTCATCTATGACGATGTTGCACCGCAGGGCAAGCGAAACCAGCCTGCCTATGGCCTCCGATTGACTGGCCGCACAACCACCAGCCTTGCCTATGTGATTAAAGACCTCAAAGGGGACACCCTTTTCATCGAGATTTACGGTTACGTAGAGGTTGCCGCAACCCGTCAACATTGCCTCCGTGCTACCTTTGATGGTCTTGGGACGCTTGCGCGGGGTGACCTTGGCCGCCTTGACCTCAACGGGGGCGGCAACCTTTTGGGTGGATAGCACCTGCTCATCCCTGGAGCCATCCCTGTAGACAGTTACCCCCTTGCAGCCGGACCTGTAGGCCTGAAGATATACCTGCTTGACGTCGTCAACCGTGGCACCGGTGGGGAAGTTCACGGTCTTGGAGACGGCATTGTCAACGTACTTCTGAAAGGCCGCCTGCATACGCACGTGATACTCGGGGGTTATATCGTGTGCGGTTACGAATGTCTCTCTGACATCCCTGGGGATATCGCTTATGCCGGAGATGGAGGCGTTGCCTGCTATCTGCTGCATCAGTTTTTCGCTGTAGAACCCCTGCTGTTTGGCTATGGCCTCGAAATAGGGGTTGACCTCGATGAGCTTTGTGCCTTCCAGGACGTTGCGCACATAGCAGACGGCAAATATCGGCTCTATGCCCGAGGAGCAACCCGCTATGATTGACAGAGTTCCCGTTGGTGCGATCGTGGTGATGGTGGCGTTGCGCATCTTTCTGGTGCCGTCGTATATGCTGCCCTTGTGGTTGGGAAACACACCCCGCTGCTGTGCAAGGGCCTCAGAGGCATCCCTGCCCTCCTGGTGGATGGTCTTGATGACCTCCTCCGCCAGCTCGATGGCCTGCTCGGAGCTGTACGGTATCCCCAGTTGTATTAGCATGTCGGCCCAACCCATTACACCCAGGCCGATCTTTCTGTTGGCCTTGGTCATCTCCTCGATGGACTTCAGCGGATACTTGTTGAGGTCTATGACGTTGTCCAGGAAGTGTACGGCCTTGTGTGTGGTCTGTTTCAGGCGTTGGTAGTCTATTTCAAACGTGGTACGTCCGTCGTTGGAGACAGGTCTCACCATCTTTGCCAGGTTGATGGAGCCGAGGTTGCAGGACTCATATGGCAACAGGGGCTGTTCACCGCATGGATTAGTGGCCTCGATTTCGCCAACCAGGGGGGTTGGATTTGCCTGGTTGAGCCTGTCGAGGAAGACGATGCCGGGTTCACCGTTTTTCCAGGCGTGTTTTACGATGGTATCAAAGACGTGTGCAGCGTCGAGTTTCTTGACGACATTGCCGTTACGCGGATTTATCAGATCGTACTGTGCGCCGGCCTCCAGGGCAGTCATAAACTGCTCCGTGAGGGCCACGGAGATGTTGAAGTTGTTGAGGCGCTCCTTGTTGTCCTTGCACGTTGTGAAGTCAAGGATATCGGGGTGGTCTACCCTGACAATGGCCATGTTTGCCCCCCTGCGCGTCCCTCCTTGTTTGACCGCTTCGGTGGCGGTATCAAAGACGGTCATAAATGACACCGGTCCTGAGGACACCCCCTTGGTGGAACCGACCATGTCGCCCTTGGGTCTCAGACGCGAAAAGCTAAACCCCGTGCCCCCACCGGACTTGTGTATCAGTGCGGCATTTTTGACCGCCTCAAATATGCTCTCCATCGAGTCCTCAACGGGCAGGACAAAGCACGCACTTAACTGTCCCAGCCGTCTGCCCGCATTCATCAGCGTTGGGCTGTTGGGCAGAAAGCTCAACGACGTCATAAGCTCATAGAACTCTCCCTCTAAACTCTCTATTTCCGAAACACCTTTACCATAGTTGAGGTCTGCCGAGGCGACAAACCTGGCGATCCGCTTAAACAAGTCCTGGGGCGTTTCTATGGGGACGCCGGCGTCATCTTTTTTCAAGTACCTCTTCTCAAGCACCTTAATGGCGTTGGGTGTTAGATTCATCTGATGCCTCCTATTAAAACATATTAATTTTTATGATTCCTAAAATCCTTATCATATATAATAACACAAAGGGTTATAGATTTACAAAGACATGGCGGCAAGACAACCACCTTTGACTGGAAGATAAAGAACGCTGAACACAATGAATCTTCAGGGCATCAGAAAGGTACCTATGGCCAGGTCTGTCTGGACATCCAGGTTTATGAAGGCTATACCCATTGAAAAGTTATTATCATCGATGATAATGAGCCTTTTTATTTCACCCTTGACCTTTAGGAGAGTTTTATTGGGCGGCAGGTCAAAGAGCAATGTCAGGATGTTTCCTTCTTTTTCGTACTTTTTAGAATAATTTCGCATCTTACCTTCGATTCTTATACCGGTGCGTGATATGTCGATAATCTTGCCTGACTTGGCATTTCTTGCAAAGGGGTCGTGGATATCATCAATGGAATAAGTAACAGGTCTGTTTAGCTTGACACGATAAAACTGCCGATGGTTCAACTTAACCAGGAAGGTTTCTTTACACTTGGGGCAGTTGAGCTTAAAGTCCCTTTCGGGTGGATTTTCACTTTTTACGTTTCCACCAAAGCCACAGTCAGGGCACACCACCGGCATAACACATGCCGGATATACAACTATAGACTTCATGTCTTAACAAGCAGCTCCACTTTAAAAAAAATCACCCTATACGCTACCACTACACGTAGGACACTGAGGGTCTTTGCGTGTCTTAAAAGTCCTGAACTCAACGCTGGCCCCATCCCAGACCAGGAGCTTGTTCTTTAGGTTTTGGCCAATGCCCGTGAGGAACTTGATGGTCTCCAGCGCCTGCAACGACCCTATAACACCCGGGGTGGTTCCCAACACGGGAAAGGTCTCCGACGGTGGCGGCTCAGGGAACATGCACCGCAGACACGGCGTCTGTGGCACGTGGATAAAGGATAACCTGCCATCCATCCCCCAGATGCTGCCATAGACAAGGGGGATGCCCTTTGTCATTGCGCACTCGTTTAGTATATACCTGGTTTGAAAGTTGTCCATACAATCTACGATGATATCGGCATCACCCACGAGGGTATTCACGCTGTTCTGGTCTATCTTCTGCGTGAAGGCGGCAACTTCGACGTCGGGGTTGAGGGTGGCAAGGGACTTCTTGGCAGAGAGGGCCTTGTTCAATCCGAATCTCGTGTGGTCGTGCAGTATTTGTCGGTTAAGGTTTGACCAGTCGGGGCTGTCAAAGTCACATATCCTTATTGTACCTATCCCGGCAACGGCCAGAAATATGGCAACCGGACTACCCAATCCCCCCGCACCGGCCACAAAGACCGTTGATGCCTTGAGCCTATGCTGGGTCTCTTCCCCCCAACCGGACATCATCATCTGCCGGGTATAGCGCTTTAGTTCTTCCTCTGAAAGGTTCATCGAATTCCTCCAAAACATTATATCAAATAAAAACCGTTATGACGACAAATACCGGCTGCTTAGTGTTTAAACACCCGGCTGTAGATATAATCTACGTGTTTGAGGTAGTCCCTGACGTCAAACAGCTCATCAAGCGCCTCTGGCGTCAGATACGTCTTTATTTCGTTATCGTTTGCAAGTAGGGTTCTGAAGTCAGCCTCCTCCTGCCAGGCCTGCATTGCGAGCCTCTGCACGGTGGCATAGGCGGTCTCCCTGCTGAGGCCCTTTTCGATCAACGCCAGGAGCACCTTTTGCGAGTTGTACAGTCCCAAAGTCCTGGCGAGATTTTTTTGCATCGCCTGTGGATAGACGACAAGTCCCATGATGATGTCCTTTAGGCGGTTGAGCATGTAGTCTACCAAGATTGTGCTGTCGGGGATGATAATGCGTTCAACGCTGGAGTGGCTGATGTCCCTCTCATGCCACAGGGCAACGTTTTCAAGCGCTGCCTGTACATTTGCCCGCACCACGCGCGCCAGACCGGAGAGGTTTTCGCTCCCGATGGGGTTTCGCTTGTGCGGCATGGCCGAAGACCCCTTCTGACCCACGCTAAAAGGCTCCTCGGCCTCTCGTACCTCTGTGCGCTGCAAGTGGCGTATCTCTACCGCTATCTTTTCTATCGTTGAGGCCACTATGGCCAACGTCGTCAGGTACTGTGCATGGCGGTCGCGCTGGACAACCTGCGTGGCCACAGGTTCCGGAGTCAGACCGAGCCTCTTAAGCACACCCTCCTCAACATCCGGCTCTATCGAGGAAAACGTCCCAACCGCACCCGATAACTTGCCCACGCTGATGACCCTCTGTGCCTCCTGCATCCTCAGGACATTGCGCCTCATCTCTTCGTACCACAGGGAAAACTTCAACCCAAACACCATCGGCTCGGCGTGTATCCCGTGCGACCTGCCAATACAGACCGTATCCTTGTGATTGAACGCCTGCTCCTTAAGTACAAGCAAGAGACTCGCTATGTCATTGATGATAATATCGGCGGCATCCCTCATAAGCAAGGCCAGCGACGTATCCAGTATATCCGACGAGGTCAGCCCCATGTGTATAAAGCGTCCGGACTCCCCAACGTGCTCGGATACAGACGTCAGAAACGCTATCACGTCATGCTTGACCGTCAACTCTATCTCTGCTATCCTGTCCACATCAAAGCCGGCCCGCTCTCTGATAGCCCGCATATCCCCCTGCGGGATCACACCCCGCTGCGCAAATGCCTCGCACACGGCTAACTCCACGTCCAGCCACTTCCGATACTTCATCGGCAGTTCCCACAACTGCCTCATCTGTTTTCGTGCATATCTGTCTATCATCTCTATTAAGCCTTATCCTTTTAATCTTTTATGATGTTGCCACTTCCACTGCAATATATAACGCTATATGATACCATACATCGATGCGAAATTGTGGTATACCAAGAAGCAAAAAATTTGCAAAAAATTATTGACAGAGATGGTATAGCTATTGTATAAAAGAGTATGAGAGGTTTTTTTAGATAAAGAAGAGCGTGCAGTATTAATAGAGGCACACAGAGCTGAACGTAAAAAGAAGCTGGCATACAGGATAAATGCAATATTATTATTAGACGAGGGGTATGAATACTCAGAGGTTTCACAAATATTATTTTTAGAGTATCCTCTTAAAAAAGCATGGTAAAATGTTTCGCAGGAAGGGGTCAAGGGGACTTCTTCGTGGCCGGGGCGGGTGCGACCCGCTGCGACAAGATTGCGCCTCGCCCCTCCCCTTGCGGGGGGTTCTGAAGGGGCCAGGTGCGACTTTTATGGCAGGGGCGGGTGCGACCCGCTGCGGCAAAATCGTGCCTCACCCCCTGGAGCGGGAAAGAAGCGGAGCCGCCCCTTTCTTTCTTGTATTGCACACAATCGAAACGCGCTATATAAGGGTAGGAGATTTTAGGGTTATTTATACCATCGAAGCCAATAAGATTAGCATTATATCCATTGGACACAGAAAAGATATATACAAGTGACAAAAATGAAGCTGACCCTGATAACGCCAACGCCTCCTGATATCAGCGCATTTGGCGCCAGGGGCCTCTCCGCATACCTCAAGAGCAAGGGACATGCGGTTGACATAATCTTCCTGCCTGGCAGCATTGGTCTGTTGCAGGAGGGTGGGGGATATGTCTATGCCTACGCACCGGCGGTCTTAGACCGGATTGTTGAACTATGCCGCGGCAGTCAACTGATCGGGGTGTCCTTTATGACCAACTACTTTGACAGGGCGGTGCAGGTGACCCGGAGGCTTAAGGAGTCCCTCAGAGTGCCCGTCATATGGGGAGGGATACATCCCTCGTGCAAGCCGGAGGAGGCCCTCGATTTTGCCGACATAGCGTGCGTTGGAGAGGGCGAGGAAGCCATGCTGGAACTCATAGGGCACATGCACGCCGGTACGGACTTTCATGGTACGGCAGGACTGTACTTTAAACGAGGTCAGGATATAATAAGAAATCCCCTGAGACCACTGCTCAAAGACCTCGATGCCCTACCGCCGTTTGATTTCTCAAACGATGGCCATTATATCTATGACAAGGACACTGAGGGAATCGTCCCCTTGGATGCAAAGTTCCTCAAAAAAGTCCTACCGTTTTTACCGTACCACGACGGCAGACTCAAGCGTGCCTACCGGACGATGACCGACAGGGGTTGTCCACACAGGTGCGCCTACTGTAACGTATCAAACCTCAAGGCCATGTACAAGGACAACAAGACCCCCTACCTCAGGCGACGCAGCGTCCCTGTTGTGGTCAGCGAGTTGGTGGACATGAAGCGTCGTTATCCATTTATCGAGGTTGTGCAGTTTTTCGATGACACGTTCTTTGCGCGTCCGCTGCATGAGATAGAGGAGTTTGCCGCTATTTACAGGCAACAGGTAGGTATGCCCTTTTACTGCCAGGCAAGTCCCACAACGCTGACAGAGGAAAAACTCCTGCCGTTGCTCGATGCAGGATTGACCTACGTGGAGATGGGCATTCAGAGCGCAAGCAGCCGAATCAAGACACTCTACCGCCGCACGGAGTCAAACGAAAAGATCGTTGAAGCAGCAAAACTCCTGCACAGATATCGCTCCAGGCTCCTTCCCCCCGACTACCACATCATCCTTGACAACCCCTGGGAGGATGCCTCAGACACCATAGAGACGGCACGTCTGCTGCATCACCTGCCCAAACCGTATGGGCTGTGCATATCGTCGTTGGTCTTCTATCCACAGACGGAACTGTACGTCAAGGCCGTTGCCGAGGGCATCATCAAGGACGACGTAACACAGGTCTACAGGAGGCCATTCTACATGCCTCCAAAGAGAAACTATCAAAACTTCCTGATCTATCTCTGCACGTTTCAGCACTTCCCGCGTTCAATCATGCGGATACTGCTGAATCGGGGAGTTGTTGTGTTTTTCTCTGGATTTAGGCTTGGGGTTTTTTACGATGTGCTGTATAAAGTTGGTGAGCTTACACGACTTGTCTCCAAGGGCATTGCGGCACTCAAGGGCAGAGATTGGCGCAGGATAGCGCTCTTTGCATCAAACCTGACATCCAAAGACCGCATTGTGGCCGGTAGAAAAAAATAGCCCAAAACTTAAAAAACGGCTACCGCTCCTCCACGGCAACTGAAGAAGCGGCAGCTTGTCAGACGTTCTTATTTCTTTGTCGCACTCCACGAGCCGGATGCCTTACAACCTTCCGTATCAGTATAACTGAAGGTGCCGGATACCGTGTTGTTTTGGCTAGAAAACTCTCCGGTCCAAGTCAAGGTAAACGAGTTCTGCGCATCCGTAGCCTGGATTGCGAATTTACATTGCGACACTGGCTTACTCAGGGTAGAGAAGGTGATAGTTGATGTGGAATATGTACAAGAATTGAGCCACAACTTTATTGACCCATTGGAAAGGTAGTTACTGGCGGCAGTGAAGCTGATTTCTGACGAGCTTGCCGTGTAACCTGAATAAGTGCCATCTGTGACATTTCCGTTTGTGCATGCCACGGTGCCTGTCGGCGGAGGTGTAGGACCAGGTGTAGGTGTGGGGCCGGGCGGAGGTGTAGGCGTAGGCCCGGGCGGAGGTGTAGGCGTAGTACCAGTGCTGCAACCGGTGGCGGTATCACAGGCATAAAACGCTATTCCACAGTCTTGCCAATAGGCCGAGTATTGATCTACCAGCACTTTTTTCATATTTGCATCCATCGTGAAGTAAAACGACGGTATGTACTTGTTTGATATGCAATAAACCGGCTTGAGAGCGCCGGCAGTTTCGTTGTTATCCAGTACGGTTATGTTACCAATTCCCTTAGTAACAGCGCCATTTCCACCAACCCGTTCATAAGTGAAAGTACCAATGGCCTCTTCAACACAATAACCAATAGCCACTGAACCAATGCCTAAAAACAATGCTACAACCAGCACTACGTAAAGACTCTTTAATCGGTTCATTAATATTAATCTCCTTTTAGTTATAATGACGCATGAAACTCATGCGGCTTTTCAACCTCACAACCACCATTGAATCACATCCATTTTGTAAGCTGCTTGTGCCCCGTGCCCCGTGCCCCCCGGATGTGCGCCCTGTTTGTATGGTGGTCCCAACGGGAGTCGAACCCGTGTTTTAGCCTTGAGAGGGCCACGTCCTGGGCCACTAGACGATGGGACCATATAAC